>CAVBAZ010000203.1:0-24896 GCA_963593515.1 Bacteroidaceae bacterium | reverse complement strand
GCGGCGGAATGGGGTGAGATGCCCCGCGAGAAGGTCACTGTGATGCCCGCGCTTGCAAAAAGCGCCGGGATAAGTCAGATACGAGATGCGCTGCTCCTGGGCTTTGCCATTCCCGAAGCCGAAGCAAGAAGTGTTTTTCACGCACGACCTGCTTTGGCCGTGCGTTTTTGTTTATTGCAGCAGCGCACGGCCGGGTTTGGCTGTGCGTTTTTCTTTTGCTGCCGAGAGCGACGCGGTCGTCGCTGCTTTTCCATGGCGTGAGAGAGGTTTGCCGGCCTCTCTCACCCTCCTCATGCATTCAGGCCAACGGGCCTTTTGCAATAAAACCACACAAGAGAAAGGAAGATCACAGAATGAAGAAACGGATCCTCTCGCTGCTGCTGGCGCTGGTGATGGCAGTATCGCTGCTGCCGGTCAGCGCCTTTGCGGCGGATAACTACGAGCTGCGGGTGCTGACCTTCGAGGACGCCGACTACCAAGGCGGCACCAACTTTGCAGGCGGCAACAACTGGTCGTCCCTGATCGACGATCCCCAGTACGGTGGCAAGCTGCTGTACGGCAGCGGCGGCGGTGTTGACTCCGCTGACGCCGCCTATCAGTGGACGGACACCAACAACACCTGGCTGCACAATATTCTCTCTGAGGGTTACGGCAGCTGGTGCTACTGGAGCGGCGGCCACGCCATTTCCAACTACAACACAGGTGATATCGCGGACTATGGCGGCTATACTACGCAGCTCACCGTCTACAAAAAGGGTGTTTCCGGCCTGTCCCGCACCGGCGGCGGCCACAACGGCTCCAACAACTTTGCCGTACATTACGGTTATGCCGACAACTCCGGATTTGGCCTTGGCGCAGACGCCCTGCCTGCCCTGACATTTGCCGACGGTGTGGAGCGTGTCATTGACCATATGTACGTCACCAACACTACCTATGCCCTGAACTGCTACATTGACGGCAACAGCCTGACCGCCAGTATCGGCCCGAATGACTGGGTGAAGCTGGTGGCCACCGGCTACGATACCAATGGCACAAAGACCGGCGAGACCGGCATCTATCTGTGCAACGGCCCGGATAACATCATCATGGACTGGACGAAGTGGGATCTGTCCGGCTTGGGCAAGGTCGCCAAGGTGACGTTCAACGTCACCGGCTCCAGCGACAACGGCTACGGCTTCTCCCAGCCTGCCTACTTCGCCTATGATGATGTGGCGGTGCGGTTTGAAAAGGCAGGCGCCAACATCCCCGCCACCGGCGTGACGCTGGATAAGGCGGAGCTGAGCCTGACCGAAGGCGGGACCGCCACCCTGACCGCCACGGTCACTCCGGCGGATACCACCGACAAGCTCGAATGGACTTCCTCCAACGAGGCTGTCGCCACTGTTAAGGAGGGCGTTGTCACCGCCGTGGCGGCAGGAAAAGCCACCATCACCGTTTCCTGCGGCGCAGTGACCGATACATGCACCGTCACGGTAACAGCGGTACCCATTAGTGTAAAGGTGGGCGATACTGCCTGCACCGTCATTAAGGTGGACAGCCCCGATGCCTACGGTGACGCTTATAAGGTCACAGTGGACAGCGGCGACGCCGTGACCATTGAAGTCAAGGGCGCCGCTTTCCTGATGGTAAGCGACGCGAACTATGTCTATCTGAATGACGAGGGTGTCAACCCCTTCACCCTGACCGCCACCCAGCTGGACGGCGCGACGCTGACAGACAAGCAAATCACAAAGCTGGTGAAGTTCACCCCGGCAGATAACAGCAAGATCACTTATCTGTCCATTATGGACGCCATGGCAGGCGCTACCTACTACCTGTTTATCGAGCGGACGGTGAAGGCCGTCCCCGCCACCGGCATTACGCTGAACGAGACGGCACTGAGCCTGCGTCCCACCGGAAAAGCGACCCTGACCGCCACGGTAACGCCGGAAAACACCACCGATACCGTGGTGTGGACTTCCTCCAATGACGCAGTAGCCACTGTCAAGGATGGTGTTGTCACTGCGGTGAAGGAAGGTACCGCCACCATCACTGCCCAGTGCGGCAGCGTGAAGGCCGAATGTGCCGTCACTGTGCTGCCGCCTATTCTGGCTGACAGCGTGACGCTGGATAAGACGGCGCTGACCCTGTATGAGGGCGACGCTGCCAAGCTGACCGCCACAGTGCTGCCGGAGGATACCACGGACAAGACCGTCGTCTGGACCTCCTCCGACGATGCGGCAGCCACCGTCAAGGACGGCGTCGTCACCGCGGTGAAGGCCGGTACGGTCACCATCACCGCCCAGTGCGGTGACGTAAAGGCCCAGTGCGCCGTTACCGTGAAGGCGCCGGTAATGCCTTCCCAGGAGGGCGGCGTGTACCAGATCAGCACGGTCGATGAGCTGATCTGGTTTGCTAAGCAGGTCAACGGCGGCAATACCGCCATCTCCGGCGTGCTGACGGCGGACATCGACCTGAGCGGCATCAACTGGACGCCTATCGGCAGCAATACAAACAAATTTGCCGGCAGCTTCGACGGCGCGGGCCATGCCATCAAGAACATGACCATCGACTATCAGACAGCCGCGTCCGGCGAACGGCTGTATCTGGGCCTGTTCGGCTATGTGGAGGGCACAAAGGATCACCGCGCCGCCATCAAGAACCTGACGGTTCAGGGCAGCGTGAACGCCAGCAGTGACTTCTCCGTCTATACGGGCGATGTGGCCGGCGTTGTGGCCTACGGCAGCTATGTGGATATCTCCGGCGTGATCTCCCGTATTAACGTGAGCGTGGACGCCAAGGTCGGAAACGCCTGCGGCGTAGGCGGTCTGGCCGGTGTGCTGATCGACAGCACCATGACCAACTGCGGCAACGAGGGCAATGTGTCTGGTGTGAAGAATCTGGGCGGTCTCTGCTATGAGCTTTACGCGGGCACCATGACCGGCTGCTACAACACCGGCGCTGTCTCCGCCAGCGGCACGTATGTGGGCGGCGTTATGGGCTATGCCAAGCAGGCCACCATCAAGGACGTATATAACACCGGCGCTGTCTCCACCGCGAAGAATCTGGTGGGCGGTCTGGTGGGCGTGATGGAGAAATCCAGTCTCACCAACGGTTACAGCACCGGCAAGGTCACAGTGGCCGAATCCGGCGGCAACGCTGTTGGCGCGGTGGTCGGCACCGCGGACACGCTTTCCAATATCTACTATCTGGAGGGCACGGCGGATAAGGCCATCGGCAACGGCGACGCCACCGCCGCCGCCAAAACTGCCGGCGAGCTGAAGGCCAAGACCATGCCCGCTGCCCTTGGCGACGGCTTCAAGCGCGATCTGGGCGGCATCAACGGCGGCTATCCCGTGCTGACGTGGCAGACCTCCGAGTGCAAACACACCGGCGGCACCGAGATCAAGGACGCCAAGGACGCTACCTGCACCGAGAACGGCTACACCGGCGATACCTACTGCAAGGACTGCGATGCCAAGCTGGAGAGCGGCAAGGTCATTCTCGCCACCGGTCACACCGGCGGCACGGCCACCTGCAAGGACAAGGCCGTCTGCGAGAAGTGCAGCCAGCCCTACGGTGAACTGAACAAGGACAACCATGCGGGCGGCACTGAGATCAAGGACGCCAAGGCGGTCACCTGCACCACGGACGGCTACACCGGCGATACCTGCTGCAAGGGCTGCGGCACCAAGCTGGAGAGCGGCAAGGCCATTCTCGCCACCGGCCACAAGGGCGGCACGGCCACCTGCAAGGACAAAGCCGTCTGCGAGAAGTGCAGCCAGCCCTACGGCGAGCTGAACAAGGACAACCACGCTGGCGGCACTGAGATCAAGGACGCCAAGGCGGTCACCTGCACCACGGACGGCTACACTGGCGATACCTACTGCAAGGGCTGCGATACCAAGCTGGAGAGCGGCAAGGCCATCCCTGCCACCGGTCACAAGTGGGATGATGGTGTTATTACCAGACAGCCCACCGCGGTCAGATCGGGTGTTAGAACCTATACCTGCACCGCATGCCAGCTTACGAGAACCGAGCGCATCCCCAAGCTGGGCAATCCCTCCCAGCCCGCGAGCCCCGGCACGACTCCCGCGCAGCCTGTCCAGTCTCAAAAGACCGGCGATGCAGGCATTGCCCTGTACGCGGCCATGAGCCTGCTGTCCCTGACCGGCGGCACGCTGGTGCTGGGCAAGAAGCGAAAGGACGACTGACGCAACCCCCTCTCTTTCTGTGTTTTCGCCTTATGGCAAAACGCAGAATAAGCGAGCCCCCGGTTATAAAACCGGGGGCTCGTTCTGTCTCCCCACGGCCCGCGCAAAGCCGCCCGCCGCCCCGGTTTGCCGTCTGACAGACCCGACGGTCCCGTCTGCCGGCAGAATACGCTTCGATTTATATGAAAAAGGTCGGCGAAAGATGTTCGCCGCTCTTGACAAGCCCCGCATTTTGACATACACTAAATGTGTTAAATGTATAAATGTGTTCACCGGTAGGTAAGGCTACCGCGAGGGATATGGGCTGCTGCCGCGAAATGGTGGAGACACCATGAGATGGTTTGAGCAGGTACTATCGAAACCAAGGTGGTATCTAACGTAGCTTCACCGCCCCGCGATGCTAAAGCTTGTAACGGTAGGGCCTGAAGCCGACGTATCGGAACGGTTTCCCGCTTGCACCGCAGCGCCTGCCGCGCTGGGGTGTTTTTTGCTGCCCGAATATGGTGGACGATCCGCGGAAAGGAGGAACGTGGCATGATCGATTTGGAAAACAAAATGGACGAGCTGCTGGACGAGATCAAGGAGATGATCCGTGAGAAACGGTACGCTGAGCTGCGTGACATGTTCCTGCCCATGGAGAGCGCGGATATCGCCCAGATTTTGGAGGAGGCGGGCCCTGAGGTCATGCCCCTTCTGTACCGGCTGCTGCCCAAGGAGACGGCGGCGGAGGTATTCGTGGAGCTGGAGAGCGAAAGCCAGGAAATGCTGATCAACGGCTTCTCCAACACCGAGCTGAAGGAAGTGCTGGACGAGCTGTATCTGGACGACGCCGTGGACATCGTGGAGGAGATGCCCGCCAGCGTGGTGATCCGTATTCTGGACAAGGCCACGCCGGAGATGCGCAAGTCCATCAATGAAATTCTGAAATATCCCGAGGACAGCGCCGGTTCCATCATGAACATGGAGTTCCTGTCCCTGAAGAAGGACATGACGGTGGCGGACGCCTTTAAGCGCATCCGCCGCATCGGCGGCGAGCTGGAGACCATCAACATCCTGTACGTCACCGACCCCACCCGCCGCCTGCTGGGCGTGCTGTCCGTCCGTGACCTGCTGCTGGCGGACGAGGACGACCTGATCGAGGATATCATGGATCCCGACGTGGTGTGGGCCAAGACCACCGACGATAAGGAGGACGTGGCCCAGGCGCTAAGCAAGTACGACTTCCTTGCCATGCCCATCGTGGATCTGGAAAAGCGGCTGGTGGGTATCGTTACCGTTGATGACGCTATGGATGTCATCGAGGAAGAGACCACCGAGGACTTCGAGAAGATGGCGGCTATGCTGCCCTCCGACAAGCCCTACCTCCGTGCCGGTGTGTTCGACACATGGAAGGCCCGTATGCCGTGGCTGCTGATCCTGATGCTGTCGGCCACCTTTACCGGCATGATCCTGAACCACTATGAAAGCGCGCTGGCGGCCTGTCTGGTGCTGAACTCCTATATCCCCATGCTGTCGGGCACCGGCGGTAACTCCGGTACGCAGGCGTCGGTGGCGGTGATCCGCGCCCTGAGTCTGGGCGAGGTGGACTTCTCCGATGTGCTGGCGGTGCTGTGGAAGGAGGTTCGGGTGGCCTTCCTGTGCGGCGCGGCGCTGGCGGCGGCCAACTTCGTGAAGATGCAGCTGGTGGATCGGCTGCTGCTGGGCAACGATGCGGTCACGCTGACGGTGTGCCTTGTGGTGTGCCTGACGGTGATGTTCGTGGTGATCTTCGCCAAGTGCGTGGGCTGCTCGCTGCCGCTGCTGGCGGAGAAGATCGGCCTTGACCCGGCGGTGATGGCCAGTCCCTTCATCACCACCATCGTGGACGCCACCAGTCTGCTGATCTATTTCGCGCTGGCTTCGGCGTTTTTGGGCATATGACCGCATATAATAAGAAAGCGGGCACGTGACATTTCCCTTTCAGAAAGAAGGCTATTATATGGAACAACGAATCGGTATCGAACGCATGGAGGAGGCCATCAACCTGTTTGGCTCCTTCGATGAAAATATCCGCCTGCTGGAGGCGGAATTTCAGGTGCAGGTGGTGAACCGGGGCGGCGAGATCGTCATTTCCGGCGAGCCGGAGAACGTGATGCTGGCGGAAAAGGCCGTGCAGGCCCTGCTGACCCTCAGCGCTAAGGGCGAGGCCATCAACCAGCAGCACGTCCGCTACGTCATCGGCCTGTGCCGCAGCGGCCAGTCGGAGCGCATCAGCGAGCTGACTCAGGACGTGATCTGCATTACCAGCAAGGGACGGCCCGTGAAGCCCAAGACCATCGGCCAGAAGCAGTATGTGGACTCGGTGCTGCACAACACCGTTACCATCGGCGTGGGTCCCGCCGGTACCGGCAAGACCTATCTGGCGGTGGCGGCGGCGGTGGCCGCCTTCCGGGACAAGCAGGTGAACCGCATCGTGCTGACCCGGCCCGCCGTGGAGGCGGGCGAGCGGCTGGGCTTCCTGCCCGGCGACCTGCAGAGCAAGGTCGACCCCTATTTGCGACCTTTGTACGACGCCCTGTTCGACATGCTGGGCGCGGAGACGTACCAGAAGTATCTGGAGCGGGGCAACATCGAGGTGGCGCCGCTGGCCTATATGCGGGGCCGGACGCTGGACGACAGCTTCATCATTCTGGACGAGGCCCAGAACACCAGCCGGGAGCAGATGAAGATGTTCCTGACCCGTATGGGCTTCGGCTCCAAGGTGGTCATCACCGGCGACATCACCCAGATCGACCTGCCCAACGACAAGGTCAGCGGCCTGAAGGAGGCCATGAAGGTGCTGCGGGACGTGGAAGGCGTGGGCATCTGCCAGCTGACGCAGGAGGACGTGGTGCGCCACGTCATGGTGCAGCGGATCATCGAGGCCTACGCCCGGTACGAGGACAGGAGGAAGAAATAATGGCGAAGCGGCATTACATCCCAGTCACCGCCGATGTGCCGGGGGTAAGCGACGAGAAGAAGGCGCTGATCCGCCGTGTCATCCGCACGGCGCTTTCCATGCAGGGAGTGGACTTTCCCTGCGAGGTGGACGTGCTGGTGACCGACGACGCGGGCATCCATCAGATCAACCGGGACATGCGGCAGGTGGACCGGCCCACCGACGTGCTGAGCTTTCCGGAGTTCGAGCTGACCCCCGGTGAGCTGCCCGGCGTGGAGGACGCCGACCCCGGCACGGGGCTGGTGCCGCTGGGCGACATGGTGCTGTCCATGGAGCGGGTACAAGCTCAGGCCAAGGAGTACGGGCACTCCAACCGCCGTGAGCTGGCGTATCTGGTGGTACACTCGGTGCTGCATCTGCTGGGCTATGACCATCTGGACGAAGGCCCCATGAAGGCCCAGATGCGGGAGAGGGAAGAGGTTATTATGGGGGAATTGGGATTGGAACGATAAGGAGAGTTTCGCGCTCCGGCGCGACCTACTTTTGTCAACAGTGACAAAAGTAGGCAAAAGCACCGGAAGGAATCTCCGGTTCCTTCACCTCCCGGCGCGTTATGCCTTTTCTGATTTTGATACTGCATACCACACGTTCACGCAAGTTGTTTTATATCGTTTCATTATCGAATTG
This sequence comes from Bacteroidaceae bacterium, assembly GCA_963593515.1. Taxonomy (GTDB): domain Bacteria; phylum Bacillota; class Clostridia; order Oscillospirales; family Oscillospiraceae; genus Vescimonas. Next base: position 17,099 of record CAVBAZ010000203.1, on the reverse strand, counting down.
ACACAGCATCAGCGCCGCTGCCGCTAACGCTTACGCCGAACAACGCTTTTGGTTCTACCGTTGATAACATCAGCGGCAGCGGCGTAAGACGTAAAGTCGATACGTCATACACCGCGACGACCGCCATGTTCTGTGACCGCGTGGTAAAAGGCCGCAAATCTGTAATAGGGACAGCGTGGGCGGATTCTTAAACCGCAGGTTTAAGCTGTCTTTTTGGGGAGCGATCCGAGCGCTGCCAGTGGCAGATGAAGCGAGGTGAGCGAGTGGCCGCGGTCAAAATTTCGGCGGCTTTTATGCCGCTACGAAATTTTGGGCACCGCAACAGGACACTTTTGGGACAGCGGCCAAAAGTAACCCGCGCCCGAGGGCGCGGAACACTCTAAACATTGCTCAAACAAAAGAAAGTTGAGGATCACCTGAATGAACATTACGAAAACCGCGATGATCACCGTGTGCGGACGGCCCAATGTGGGCAAGTCCAGCCTGACCAACGCCCTTGTGGGCGAGAAGATCGCCATTGTCTCCAAGAAGCCCCAGACGACGCGCAACCGTATCTACGGCGTGGTGAACCGGGGCGACACCCAGTTCGTGCTGCTGGATACGCCGGGCCTGCACAAGCCCCGCAGCCGTCTGGGCGACTATATGGTGAAGGTGGTGCGGGAAAGCCTCAGCGCCGTGGAGTGCGCGCTGCTGCTGGTGGAGCCCATCGCCCATGTGGGCGAGCCGGAGCGCATCCTGCTGCGGCGTATCGAGGAGGAAAAGCTGCCGGTGGTGCTGTGCATCAATAAGGTGGACACCGTGGAGAAGAAGGACGACCTGCTGGCGGTGATCGCCGCCTACAACGAGGTGTACAGCGGCTTTGACGCCATTATCCCCATCTCCGCCCGCACCGGCGACGGACTGGACGAGCTGCTGGCGCAATTGCAGAACTACGCGCAGGAGGGCCCGCAGCTGTTCCCCGACGGCATGACCACCGATCAGCCCGACGCGCAGGTGTGCGCCGAGATTTTGCGGGAGAAGATGCTGCAATGTCTGGACAAGGAGATCCCCCACGGCACGGCGGTGGAGGTGACCCGGTTCACCGAGCGGGACAACGGCATCATTGATCTGGACGTGACCATCTATTGCGAGAAGGCCAGCCACAAGGGCATCATCATCGGCAAGCACGGCGATATGATGAAGCGCATCAGCACGCTGGCCCGGCAGGATATCGAGAAATTCATGGGCACCAAGGTATATCTGGAGACCTGGGTGAAGGTGAAGGAGAACTGGCGTGACAATATGAACTTCATCAGAAGTCAGGGCTTCAACGAGGAGTAAATTACCAGACATGGAACCATCGCTTTTGCGTCATGCTAGGCATGAGGTGATGGACGGTGGATTACTGGGCGCTGTTCTGGGACACCGGCGCGCCGGAGGCGTGGCTAATGGCCAGAGACACGGAGGACGGAACGTGGACAACGGAACATTCGTGACCGCGGGCCTTGTCCTGCGGGAGACGGAGACCAAGGAATCGGACAAGATACTGACGGTGCTGACGCCGGAGCTGGGACGCATCAGCGTCATTGCCAAGGGCGCCCGCAGCCGCCGCAGCAAGTATACCGCCGCGTGCCAGCTGCTGGCCTATGACGAAATGACGCTGCGGCACAAGGGCGAGTGGTACTATCTGTCGGAAGCCAACACCATCGAGCTGTTCGACGGTGTGCGGCAGGACATCGAGCGGCTGGCGCTGGCGGCCTATTTCGCCGAGCTGACGGAGGCGGTATGTCAGGATGCCATGGCGGCCGCGGAAATTCTGCCGCTGCTGCTGAACGCGCTGTTCGCGCTGGGAACGCTGGGCAAGGAGCCGCTGCTGGTGAAAACCGCCTTCGTGTGGCGGCTGATGGAGGCGGCGGGCTTCGCGCCGCTGGTGGACGGCTGCGCCGTCTGCGGCCGCGAGATGCCGGAGGCCCCCATGCTGGACGTGATGCAGGGGGTGCTGCGGTGCGGCGGATGCCGCCTGAGCGGTGGCGGGCTGAGCCTGCCATTGACAGAGAGCGCCGTACAGGCGCTGCGGTACATCCTCTACTGTCCGCCCAAGAAGCTGTACGGCTTCACGCTGGGCACGCGGGACATGCGGATGCTGGACAGGGCGGCGGAAGCCTTCTGCGCGGTACAGCTGGAGCGGGGGTTCCGGACATTGGACTACTACAAAGCGTTTTTACCGGCGGAGGACGAATAGGATTATTTCGCGCCTGCGGCGCGAGGAGTATTCCGCGTCTCCGGACGCGGGACACTTTTGGCCACGGCCCCAAAAGTGTCCAAAAAGGCCGCTTGAAACCGCAGGTTTCAAGACTTCCTGCACGCTGTTTTGCATTGTAAATTTGTGACCCTTTGCCGCGCGGTCACAGGGAAAGGCTGTTGTCGCTGCGTATGACGTATTGACTTTCTTCTTGCGCCGCTGCCGCTCATGCGTTGCAACGGTAGACACTGAAGCGCTGTTCGTCGTAGGCATCAGCGGCAGCGGCGCAGGAGCAGAGACGATCCTTTTAGCGACACGAAAAAGGAAATTTTACGTGATCGTGTGGTAAAACCACACAAATCAGCACAAGGCATAGCGCGCAAGGAAGTGAAGAAACCATTGGTTTCTTCCGGCTCTTTTGGCTACTTTTCCAGCTGTTGGGAAAAGTAGCCCGCCGGAGGCCGCTCTCGCCCCAGAGGGCGAAATACTCCCCCACAACAGAAACAACAAATCAAGGATTATAACTATGAGTGAATTATTTGAAAAATCCATACGGACGCTGGAACTTCCGGCGGTATTGGAGATGCTGTCGGCCAAGGCCGTCAGCGAGGCGGCACGGGAAAAGAGCCGCCATATCCTGCCTGCCACCGACCGGCAGGAGGTGCTGCGGCTGCTGGACGAGACTGACGCCGCCAGAGAGCGGCTGGGACTGTACGGCTCCCCCAGCTTTTCCGGGGTGAAGGACGTGTCCGAGCCGCTGGCCCGGGCCGACCGGGGCGGCATGCTGAACACCCGGGAGCTTCTGAACATCGCGGGGCTGCTGACGGCGGCCCGGCGGGTCTATGAATATGACGAGGAGCGCAAGGGAGAGGCCACGGCCATCGACCGCTTTTTCAGCGCCCTGCACACCAACAAATATCTGGAGGACCGCATCCACGGGGCCATTCTGGACGAGGAGACCATTGCCGACACCGCCAGCGCCGAGCTGACGGACATCCGGCGGAAAATGCGCATCGCCGCCAGCAAGGGACGGCAGATCTTGCAGAAGATCATCTCCTCCCCCTCCTACGCCAAGGTGCTGCAGGAGGCCCTGATCACCCAGCGGGACGGGCGGTTCGTGGTGCCGGTGAAGGCGGAGTGCAAGGGCAGTCTGCCGGGTCTGGTACACGACATCTCCTCCTCCGGCGCCACGCTGTTCGTGGAGCCTATGGGCGTGGTGCAGGCCAACAACGAGCTGAAGGAACTGGAGGCCCGTGAGGAGAAGGAGATCGAGCGCATCCTGCGGGAGCTGAGCGCCCAATGCGCCGACGCCATGGAGTACATCCTGCTGGACTATGACATGCTGGTGCATCTGGACATGATCTTTGCCCGTGCCCAGCTGAGCTATACCATGGACGCCAGCCGGCCGGAGGTGGTGCGCAAGGGTACCATCTCCCTGAAACGGGCGCGGCACCCCCTGCTGGATCAGGCCAAGGCCGTGCCGGTGACGGTGGAGCTGGGCGGCGACTACGACACGCTGGTCATCACCGGCCCCAACACCGGCGGCAAGACGGTGACGCTGAAAACCCTGGGGCTTCTGTGCCTGATGGCCCAGTGCGGCCTGCACATTCCCGCCGACAGCGGCTCTACGGTGCGGGTATTTGACCGTATTCTGGCGGATGTGGGCGACGAGCAGTCCATCGAGCAGAGCCTGTCCACCTTCTCTGCCCACATGTCCAACACGGTGGAAATTCTGCGGCAGGCGGACGACGACAGCCTGATTTTGTTCGACGAGCTGGGTGCGGGCACCGACCCCGTGGAGGGTGCGGCGCTGGCCATCGCCATCATCCAGCACGCCCGGTCAAAGGGCGCGCTGATCGCCGCCACCACCCACTACGCGGAGCTGAAAACCTTTGCTATGACCACGGCGGGGGTGGAAAACGCCAGCTGCGAATTCGACGTGCAGACCCTGCGGCCCACCTACCGTCTGCTGGTAGGCATCCCCGGCAAGTCCAACGCCTTTGCCATTTCCCGGCGGCTGGGACTGGACGAGAGCGTCATTGCCGACGCCAAGGCCCAGATGGACAGCGAGTCCCTGCGGTTCGAGGACGTGCTGGCCCAGCTGGAGGAGAAGCGCCAGCGGCTGGAAAAAGCCCAGACCGAGGCCAACCGCCTGTGGCAGCAGCGGCAGGAGGACGCCCGCAAGGCCCGCGTGTTCCGGGAGCAGATGGAAAAGGCCAAGGAGAATGCCCGGGCCAAGGGTGAGGCCGAGGCCAAGCGCATTGTGCGGGAAGCCCAGCAGAAAACCGAGGAAATTTTCGCTCAGCTGGAGGAACTGCGGAAGCAGCAGAACCGCGCCGCCAACTTCCAGCAGATGAACGACGCCAAGGCGTCCATTCGCCACGATCTGAAGGAAGCGGAAGCGGTGCTCCACAGCCGGGACGAGGAGACGGAGGCCCCCGCGCCCAGCCGCCCCATTGCGGTAGGCGATCTGGTGGAGCTGGCAGGTGTGAAGACCGCCGCCACGGTGCTGAATGTCAACGATGACGGCTCCATGCTGCTGCAGGCGGGCAAGATGAAAATGACCGTCAAGGCCGGACAAGTGCGGCTGCTGGAATCCGCCGAGGAGATCGAGAAGCGGAAAAAGCAGGCGGCCGCCGCCCAGCGGAAGAGCGTGTCGCCGCAAATTCAATTGGCAGCCCGCGCCGCCTCGGAGCTGGATATCCGGGGCATGGAGACGCTGGAAGCCGAGAGCGTGGTGGAGAACTACATCGACGCGGCGGTGATGGCCAAGCTGGGCACCGTCACCATTATCCACGGCAAGGGAACCGGCGCGCTGCGCAAGGCGGTGCATGAGATGCTGAAGCGGAACCGGGCGGTGAAGTCCTTCCGGCTGGGCCGCTATGGCGAGGGCGAGGCCGGTGTCACCGTTGTGGAGCTGAAATAGGCGCTTTTTGTCGAATGTGACAGTTTTCACACTCTTTTTTTCAGGGAACCATTGATATTTTGTGGGAATGTCTATTGCATTATTGCGGCGATTCGATATAATAGTGTAAGTGAGAGTATCGGCATTCGGGCCGAGATACTGACGTGAAGGAGAACGGACAATGTATACGAAGGAAGTTACCGTAAATAATGAGGTCGGCCTGCACGCCAGACCCGCCACTTATTTTATCCAGAAGGCCAACGAGTTCAAGAGCGGTATCTGGGTGGAGAAGGAAGAGCGCCGCGTCAACGCCAAGAGCCTGCTGGGTGTGCTGAGCCTGGGCATCGTGAAGGGCACCACCATTACTCTGATCGCTGACGGCAGCGACGAGACCGCCGCCGTGGACGCTCTGAGTGAGCTGGTGGAGCACCAGCTGGGCGAGTAAAGTTTTATCTGAAAAAATACGCCTGACCTTCCGGTCAGGCGTATTTTTTTATTTGGTGTCAGAAAGGCCGAGGAGATAATCGGTACTGACGTGGTAATACTCCGCCAGCTTCATCAGATGGCGCAGCGGAAGCTCGTTGGCGCCCCGCTCATACCGAGCATACATGGTTTGAGACGTGCCCAGCACCTCGGCAATATCCTGCTGCGTTTTGTCGTGATCCTCCCGCAGATCACGAAGCCTGCGCGTATAATCCATGCTGCATGTCCCCTTTCATGCAACATTCTATCCAGTAAAGATATTTACTATTGATTTTAGTAAATATCTTTACTAAAATGTGAATATCAAGGAAAGGAGACTTGTAATATGGCGGATTATCAGAAAATGTATTTGCGGCTGTGCGACGCTGTGGAGCGGACGCTGGAGGTCATAGAATCCAACCCGGACGCGAAGCAGGCGATCCTGCTGGGCAAGGCGCTTTTGATCAACGCCCAGCAGGACTGCGAGGACATTTATGTAGAGACGGAAGGATAAAGGGCTGTGGTTTTATCGTGCGGCGGCATGTGGTCATGCCGCCCTACGAAAAGGCTTTGATATTCTGTGCGTAGGGCGGGGTGACCTCACCCCGCCGCCATAAGATACCCGACAAAAAACGGCCGCAAGGCCGTTTTTTATCAATCGCTGTCCAGCTTAAGGACGGCCATAAAGGCTTCGGTGGGCACTTGAACAGTTCCCAGATTCCGCATCTTCTTCTTTCCCTCTTTCTGCTTCTCCAGCAGCTTCTTTTTGCGGGTGATGTCGCCGCCGTAGCACTTGGCCAGCACGTCCTTGCGCATGGCCTTCACCGTTTCACGGGCGATGATGCGGCCACCAATGGCCGCCTGAATAGGCACCTCGAACAGCTGGCGGGGAATGTTCTCCTTCAGCTTTTCACACAGGCGGCGGGCGCGGCCATAGGCCTTATCCCGGTGTGCGATGAAGCTGAGAGCGTCCACGCCGTCGCCGTTCAGCAGCAGGTCTACCTTCACCAGATCGCTGGTGCGGTAGCCGGACAGCTCATAGTCCAGCGAAGCGTAGCCCTTGGTGTTGGCCTTGAGGGTATCAAAGAAGTCGTAGATGATCTCGTTAAGGGGCATTTGATAGTGCAGCTCCACCAGATGGGTGTCCAGATACTGCATGTCCTTGAACTCGCCCCGGCGATCCTGACACATGGGCATGATGTTGCCCACGAAGTCCTGCGGCGTGATGATGGAGACCTTCACATACGGCTCCTCGGCGTGCTCGATGCTGCCGGGGTCGGGGTAGTTATGGGGATTGTCCACCTTCACCATAGTGCCGTCGGACTTATAGACGTGGTAAATAACACTGGGCAGGGTGGTGACCAGATCCAGGTTAAACTCACGCTCCAGACGCTCCTGAATGATCTCCATGTGGAGCATGCCCAGGAAGCCGCAGCGGAAGCCAAAGCCCAGCGCCACGGAGGATTCCGGCTCGAAGGTCAGGGATGCGTCGTTCAGCTGGAGCTTCTCCAGCGCGTCCCGGAGGTCGGGGTACTTGCTGCCGTCCTCGGTGTAAATGCCGCAGTACACCATGGACTGGGCGGGACGGTAGCCGGGCAGCGGCTCCGTGGCGGGCGCAGCGGCGTCGGTGATGGTATCGCCCACGCGGGTGTCCTTCACGTTCTTGATGCTGGCAGTGAAATAGCCCACCTCGCCGGCCTGCAGGCAGTCGGTAGGCTCGTTGCCCAGCGGCTTCAAATAGCCGCACTCCAGAATGGTGTACTCCGCGCCGCTGGCCATCATGCGGACGGTCTGGCCCTTGCGGATAGTGCCCTCCATGATGCGGAACAGCACCACCACGCCCACATAGGGGTCATACTGGCTGTCGAACACCAGTGCCCGCAGGGGGGCTTTGGGATCGCCCTTGGGGGCGGGGACATTGTTCACCACGTCCTCCAGCACGGCGTCGATGTTGATGCCCAGCTTGGCGGAGATCTCCGGCGCGTCCAGCGCGGGCAGACCGATGATGTCCTCCACCTCCTGCTTGGCCTTCAGGGGGTCGGCGGCGGGTAGGTCGATCTTGTTGAACACGGGCAGAATTTCCAAGTCGTGATCCATGGCAAGGTACGTGTTGGCCAGCGTCTGGGCCTCCACGCCCTGGGTGGCGTCCACCACCAGCAGTGCGCCCTCGCAGGCGGCCAGCGAGCGGCTGACCTCGTAATTGAAGTCCACATGGCCCGGTGTGTCAATGAGGTTCAGAGCATAGACCTCGCCGTCCTGCGCCTTATAGAAGATCTGCACGGCGCGGGACTTGATGGTGATGCCACGCTCACGCTCCAGATCCATGTTGTCCAGCAGCTGGTTTTCCATCTCCCGCTCCGGCACGGCGTTGCACTTTTCCAGCAGGCGATCCGCCAGCGTGGATTTGCCGTGGTCGATGTGGGCGATGATGGAGAAATTGCGAATATGGGATTGGTCAAACATATGATGAAAGCCTCCTTGAGGAAGTGTCAGAATCAGGTGTTTTCATTTACCGGGCGTAGGGGTAAATATCGCGGTGGCCCAGTTTGGAGCGTTTCGCGCCCCGGCGCGAGTCACTTTTGGCCGCTGTTCCAAAAGTGACCAAAAGAACAGCTTAAACCTGCGGTTTAAGAATCCGCCCACGCTATACTCTGTTATAAATATGCGACCATTTACCGCGCGTTCACAGAACACGGTTGGTATCGCGGCGCATGACGAATCGTCTTTCTTCTTGCGCCGCTGCCGCTCATGCAATTCAACGGTAGAAGCTGTTGCGCTGTTCGCAGCGGCATATGGTCATGCCACCTTACGGGATATATCACTGCTTTCCCGCCAGCTCGTCCACATTGTGGACTACCTGTGCGGTGCTCTGGCCCACGCCGGGCGCGGCGGTCAGATCGTCGGAGGTCAGCTCCGGCAGCTTCTCCGCCGACGACAGCGCCCGCAGATAGGCGGCGCGGCTGCGCAGCATGGCGGCGTCCACCGTTCCGGCATCGAAATCCACGGCAGCGGTGGCGAAAAAGTCCTCGTTGCCGCCGGCACGGCGGTAGAAGTGCCGCAGCAGCGTATAAAGCGCCGTGCTGAGATAGTCGCCCGCGGCGGTGATGGCCGTCCGGTCGCCGCATTTGCCCAGCAGGTCGAACAGCACGCCGGTGGTGTTGACCACCAGCTTCTTTTGCAGCGTGGCCAGAATACTGCCCTTCAACGTACCCTTTTCGTCGCTGGCGTCGTACAGCTCCGCCGCCTCGATGATGCTGCCGTCGCGGCTGGCGGTGCGGCCCAGCAGATAGTCCGCCGAAACGTGATAGAAGTCGCACACCTTCGTCACGAAGGCAAGGCCCGGCTCGCGGATGCCGTTTTCATAGTGGCTCAGCAGCGCCTGAGAAATGCCCAGCGCGGCGGCGGCCTTCCGCTGGGAGATGCCCGCCTCCTGCCGCAGCAAGGACAGCGTGCGGGAAAAATCAGTTGCCATGTTACTCTCTCACCCTGTTTCTCTCTATTTGAATACAACGGGTAAATTATACACGGTGTTATACGGTTTGTAAAGGAAATTTTGGAGAAAAACGCCCGTATTGTGCGCATAAGAGCCGCGCAGAGGTTTCTCCACGCGGCTCTTATTTCGTATGCAGAAAACGATTTTCGTTTAACGGGCTTCCTTGCCGATCTTCAAGCCCGCCTCAAAGGCTTGCTTGTTCAGGGGCAGCAGCTTGGGCTTCTTGCCCAGCTTGTGCTCAATGGTCTGCCACACCACATCCTCCGGAACCACCTGCGTGTAACCAACATAAGCGCCCAGCATGATGATGTTCAGCACCTTGGCATTGCCCATTTCCAGCGCCATCTCGGTGACGGGCACCTTCACCACCTTAATATCCTCCCGGGTGATGGTGCTGGTAACGATGGAGCTGTTGATGAACAGGGTGCCGCCGGGGACAAGCTTATAGAGAAACTTGTTGAGACTAGGGTCGTTCATGACGATGAGATCATCCATGCTGTCGCCCAGCGGTGCGCCGATGTCATCGTCGGAGATGACCACATAGCAGTTGGCCGTGCCGCCCCGCTGCTCCGCGCCGTAGGAGGGGAAAAAGGTGACGTTTTTGTCCGTGCTGTCGCAGGTGGCTTCCGCCAGGAACTTGCCCAAGGTCATGACGCCCTGTCCGCCGAAACCGGCTACCATCAGATTCCGTTCCATTTACTCGCCCTCCTTGCTTCTGTCCCGGATCACGCCAAGAGGAAATTCCTTCAGCATGTTCTGCTCCAGAAAATCCAGCGAATCCAGCGGGTCAAGGCCCCAGTTGGTGGGACAGCTGGTGACGATCTCCACCATGGAGAAGCCCTTGCCGTCCAGCTGGTTTTGGAACGCTTTCCTGATGGCCGCTTTCGTCTTGGCCACGTTGGCCGGGGTGTTGCAGCTGGTGCGTTCCAGATAATAAGGCGCGGTCAGCTGATTGAGAATCTCGCACATATGCATGGGGTAGCCGTGTTCTTTCGGGTCGCGGCCCTTGGGAGCGGTGGTGGCCTTCATACCTACCAGCGTCGTCGGGGCCATCTGGCCGCCAGTCATGCCGTAGATGCCGTTATTGACGAAGATGACGGAGAAATTCTCGCCACGGTTGGCGGCGGACATGGTCTCGGCCAGACCGATGGAGGCCAGATCGCCGTCGCCCTGATAGGTGAACACCAGCGACTCAGGGTTCGAGCGCTTCGCGCCGGTGGCTACCGCGCAGGCGCGGCCATGGGCCGCCAGAAAGTAGTCATAGGTGATGTAATCCATATGCAGGCCGCAGCAGCCAACGCCCACGGCGCAGGCGGCCTTGTCCAGCAGGTTCATTTCCTCCAGCACCTCGCCGATGAGCTTGATGATGGTGGAGTGCATGCAGCCGGGGCAGAAACCGGACACCATGTCGGCCTTGAGGCCTTTCGTTCTCGCGTAAACCTTTTCCATATTCCGGCACCTCCTTTCAGCGTTCCAGCAGCGCTTTGGCTGCCTGAATGACCTCGTCGCGGCCCATGATCTCGCCGCCCGCGTGGAGGCAGGTGTGGATGGGGCAGCGATCCATGACCGCCAGCTTCACGTCGTTGACCATCTGGGCGGGAATGGACATCTCTACATCCAGAATGGCCTTCACCCGGCCGAAATCCAGTTCAGCGTAGGTATCATAGGGGAAGGGATTGAGGGTCTTGGGGCGGATGAAGCCCACCTTGTAGCCCTCGGCTCGCAGCAGCTTCACCGCGCTGCGGGCGATACGGCCGCAGATACCGTAGCCGGTCAGGACGATCTCCGCGTCATCAAGGAACAGGGTCTCCACCTGCACGTCCTTTTTCCAGCTGTCGTACAGCGCCTCCATCTCCCGGCAGGCCTGCTCCTGATCCTTGGTGGACCAGCGGCCCGCTGCCACGATACCCCGGGGTTCCTTGGTGGAGTCGTGGCCCACGGCGGAGGTGGCACGCAGCGCGTCCTTCAAAGCTTTTACTTCCTCGTCGCTGCGCATCTCCGGCAGCTCCACCGGCTCCATGATGGTGCCCATGACGCCGTCGGTAAGGATCAGCACGGGATTATGATCCCGCTGGGCATAGTCGAAGGCGGCGTAGGCCATGTCCACCGCTTCCTGCACCGTGGCGGGAGAGAACACCATCATGCGGAATCCGCCGTTGCCGCTGGCCTTTGTGGCCTGGGTATAGTCCTGCTGGGCGGGCTGGATGGTGCCGATGGCGGGGCCACCCCGCTGTACGTTGACGTACACCATGGGCAGCCGTGCGCTGGCGCAGAAGCTGATGCCCTCGCTCATGAGGCTGATGCCGCAGGAGCTGGAGCTGGTCATGGCCCGTGTGCCGGTACCGGCGGAGCCATAGACCATGTTGATGGAGGCCACCTCGCTCTCGCCCTGGACGAACGTGCCGCCGACCTCCGGCAAACGCCGGGCCAGATACTCGGGGATCTCATTTTGCGGGGTGATGGGATAGCCGGCGAAGAACCGGCAGCCGCTGCGCACCGCAGCCTCGGCAATGGCCTCGGTGCCCTTCATGAATACTCTTGCCATGTTCTTCCCTCCTTACTTATACACTTCGATGGCGGCGTCGGGACACATGCGGCCGCAGATGGCGCAGCCGATGCAGTTCTCCGGATGGGCCGCCGTGACGTAGGGGTAGCCCTTGGAGTTCACGTCGTGTCCCACGGCCAGCACGCCCTTGGGACAGAACTTCACGCAGTAGCCGCAGCTTTTGCAGCTCTCCGCGCGGATGGTGACTTGCGGCATAGTGTTTCCTCCTTCAATTCACTGATATCTCTCACTCAAGTCCCGCTTCCGGGACGGATATATGGGATGTAATGGGGATGAGGGGCAGCGCCGTCTCCCCTTTCGCCTGTTCATACAGTCCGGCGGGCACAGCGGCGGCCTCTACGGTGACGTAGGGGCTCAGCATCTCCAGCCCCTGCCGGATGCCGTCCAGATACTCCGCCAGCGTGGTGTCCCCGCCCAGATTGGGATTCAGCAGAAACCGGGGCATTTTCAGCCGGGAGGCCCGCAGGATGGCGGACAGGGTGCCGTCAATATGCTCGGTGGTGGCCGACCATGGGCGGTAGGGGTTCACCACGAACCACACGTCGGCGGTTTTCAGCAGGTGGGCGTACCCGCCGATCAATTTCGCGCCGGTGTCGTTGCCGCCTACGTCCAGAATGACGGTCTTTTCCTCGTCCAGCAGCAGAGGAATCAGGCCGCCCACCTGGGTGGGCGCGTCGGCGCACTGCTGCTGGAAGTGAACGGTGACGCCCGCCGCTTCCAGCAGCCCCTCCGCGTCACGGGAGCGCATCAAGGGCTTGGTCTGGTCGAGGTCGAAGAAGTGGACTTCCCGTCCCTGCAACGCCAGCTCCAGCGCCAGATGGACGGCAAGCTCCGATTTTCCGCACCCGGCTTCCCCCAGAAAAACGACATTCTGCTGCCGCAGCAGCCCTTCCCATGCCATGGCATTCACCTCGATATGTAAAAATTATCTATGCATATAAAAATTTTCTACACTTTGGAGTGTAACACGTCTTGCAATCCTTGTCAACCGCGTGTAGAATTTAGATAAAATCTTATCTGGAAAGGGTGGCAGCGCCATGGAACAGGAGAAACTTTTGATCAAATTCTGCGACTTTCTCACCCATGTGATGGGGCCGGAGACGGAGGTGGTGCTCCATGACAGGGACGGCGTTATCATTTGGATCGCGCAGGGACACATCACCGGACGGGAGGTGGGCCAGCAGGACCTGCTGTCGCCCATGGAACTGGTGTCCCGTCAGCGGGCGGCGGAGGGCTTTGACTACACCACCGGGTACAAGAGCTTTAGCCGTAAGGGCACGCCGCTGCGCTCCTCGTCGCTGTTTTTCCGGGACGGGGAAGGAAAGCTAGCCTATATCCTGTGCGTGAATCAGGATATCAGCGCCTATGTGAACTTACAGCAGACGCTGGACGCCTTTATCGGTGACCGGCCTGTGGAGACCCAGATACAGCCGGACAGGGATTCGCTGGACGATGTGGTGATGAAGATGATCCTGGGCGAGATCGCCCTACTGAAGCCCCTGAATCTGGAGAGCAAGGAGGACAAGCTGCGGCTAATCCAGCGGCTGAACGAGAAGGGCATTTTCGGTGCCCGGGGCGCAGTAGGCACTGTGTGCGAGCTGCTGCACATCGCCCAGCCCACGCTGTATAAATACTTGCAGGAAATAAAAGAGGAATGAGACGATCCGTCTCATTCCTCGGTCTCTTCTGCCAACATATCCAGCTGCGCCTTGTTTTCCTCCGTCATGGCGGAGCGGATGGTCACCGTGCCGCCCAGCGTCACGTTCTTGCAGCCCTCCAGAAGCTTCTTCATCTCCCGTGCTGCGGCAGGGGCCCAGGAGCCGTTCTCGATGAACGCCACCTGACGGTCCTGGTAGTTCCGCTCCGTCAGGTGCTCAATGAACTCCCGCATGGCAGGGAACAGGAAGCCGTTATAGGTGGGCGCGGCCACCACCAGCTTGCCGTAGCGGAAGGCGTCCTCCACCGCCTCGGCCCAGTCCTCCCGCTGCACGCAGGTCAGCACCACCTTGGGGCAGCCCTTCTCCTTCAGCTTCTCGGCCAGCAGCTGTGCCGCCTTCTCCGTGTTGCCGTATACGGAGGCGTAGGCGATCATCACGCCCTCGCTCTCCACATCGTAGCGGGACCAGATGTCATACAGCCGCAGGGCCTCTGCCAGCTCCCCGCCGGTCAGCACCGGGCCATGGAGGGGGCAGACCGTCTGGATGTCCACCGCCGCGGCCTTTTTCAGCAGCGCCTGCACCTGTGCGCCGAACTTGCCCACGATGCCGAAGTAGTAGCGCCGCGCTTCGCAGGCCCAGCCCTCGGGATCCTCCACGTCCAGCGCGCCGAACTTGCCCAGTCCGTCGGCGGAGAACAGCACCTTGTCCGTGCCGTCATAGGTGACGATGACCTCCGGCCAGTGTACCATGGGGGCCGTCAGGAAGGTGAGGGTGTGGCGGCCCAGCGCCAGCGTGTCGCCCTCGCCCACCACCATGTGGCGGTCAGCGTAGTCGCTGCCGTAGAACTGCTTCATCATCCGGAACGCCGCCTGAGACGCCACCACGGTGGCGGCGGGATAGGCGTCCATAAAGCGCACGATGTTGGCGCTGTGATCCGGCTCCATGTGCTGCACCACCAGATAGTCCGGCGTGCGGCCCTCCAGCGCCGCCGTCAGGTTGTCCATCCACTCCTTGCCGAAGTGGGCGTCCACCGTGTCCATGACGGCGATCTTCTCGTCCAGAATGACGTAGGAGTTGTAGGCCATGCCCAGCGGCACGTCGTACTGCCCCTCAAACAGCGTCACCTGATGGTCGTTGACGCCGATATAGCGGATGTCGTTGCTGATAAACATGAAAATACCTCCTTTGGGGAAAAGGCGCCCGGCAGCGAAAGCCGCCGGGCGTCCTTGAAAATACGGTGTTTGTTACGCCTCGGTGGGACGGGGACGGCGATACTCCTGCGCCTTCTCCTCGCCGCGCAGGACACGCAGTGCGCCCTGTGCCAGAGCCAGCAGCTCGTCCTCGCCGGGATACACGGTGATGGGAGCGATCCAGTCCACCATCTCGCTGATGGCGTCCACGGTCTCCTTGCCGTAGGCGATGCCGCCGGTCAGGATGATCTGATCTACCTTGCCCTTCAGGACAACGGCCATGGCGCCCACTTCCTTGGCGATCTGATAGTGGAAGGCCTCCACCACGCCGGCGACCTTCTTGTCGTTCTTGGCCTCGGCCAGCAGATAGCGCATGTCGTTGGAGCCGGTGTAGGCCACCAGACCGCCGCGGCCGGACAGCATACGCTTCAGCTCAGCCTCGGTATACTGGCCGGAGCAGCACAGCTTCACCAGCTGGCCGGTGGGCAGGGAGCCGGAACGCTCGGGGGAGAAGGGGCCGTCGCCGTCCAGGGCGTTCTGGGTGTCGATGACGCTGCCGTGGCAGTGGGCGCCCACGGAGATGCCGCCGCCCAGATGGCAGACGATCAGGTTCAGATCCTCGTAATTCTTGCCATGCTCCTTGGCAAAGCGCTTGGCCACGGCCTTCTGGTTCAGGGCGTGGAAAATGCTGACGCGCTGGAACAGGGGATGGCCGGCATAGCGGGCCACATCGGCCAGCTCGTCCACCACCACGGGGTCAACGATGTAGGAGGGGATGCCCAGAGAATCGCCGATCTCGCGGGCGATGATGCCGCCCAGGTTGGAGGCATGCTGGCCCTGCACGCCGATGGTGCAGTCGTTCACCAGATTGTCGTTGACGGCGTAGGTGCCGCCGCGGATGGGACGCAGCAGACCGCCGCGGCCGGAAACGGCGTCCAAAGTGTTGATATCGAAATTCTCCTCCCGCAGGGCCTTCAGCACCAGCTGGCAGCGCCAGTCCTTCTGGGCGGGGATGGAGTTGAACTGGGCGATATCCTCGGCGCTGTGACGCAGGGTCTTGTCAAACAGCAGGGTCTCGTCCTCATAGACACCGATCTTGGTGGAAGTGGAGCCGGGATTGACAACAAGGATCTTGAAAGACATTTTTTGTTCCTCCTGTGTGATGGTAATTCGCCACCATAAAAAATTTCCAACTCACATTATACAAAACTTTTCTTCCGCTGTAAAGCGTGAATTTACACAGAAAACCACCGTAACGGTTGACAAACTCTACATTTTAGAGTATGATGCTTAAAAATGCAGAAAAAAGCGATGAAAGAGAGAGTAACCGGCAGGTACCGCCACAAGAGAGCCCGGAAAGGTGAAAGCGGGCGCGGAGGAAACCGGCGAACATGGCTCCGGAGCTGTCCGGCCAAGCGGAAAAACCGTCAGGCCGGAACGGGAGAGCGCCCGTTAAAGCGCGGGAGTGTGCTGGCACTCCATGAGGCTTTGGCCGCAAGGCCGGGGCGAAGCAAGGTGGTACCGCGACCGGTAGAAGTCGCCCTTGGCATGATGCTGAGGGCGTTTTTTATTTTTGTATATCCCCGGAAAAAACAGGAAAACTAATATTTTAAGCCGTCCTTCCATTCGGGGCGGCGGAAAAGGAGAGATATCCCCATGGAAAAGAAAAAGTTCTATATCACCACACCGATTTATTATCCCTCGGACAAGCTGCACATCGGCCACAGCTACTGCACCGTGGCTGCCGACGCCATCGCCCGCTATAAGCGTTTGCAGGGCTACGACGTCATGTTCCTGACCGGCACCGACGAGCACGGCCAGAAAATCGAGACCAAGGCCGAGGAAGCCGGCATGACGCCCCAGGCCTTCGTAGACCGCATCGTGGACGGCCCTCGCGGCGTCCGTGATCTGTGGAAGCTGATGAATATCTCCAACGACCGCTTCATCCGCACCACCGACGACTATCATGTCAAGACCATCCAGTCCGTGTTCCGCAAGATGTACGAAAACGGCGACATCTATAAGGGCAAGTACAAGGGCAAGTACTGCACGCCCTGCGAGAGCTTCTGGACGGAGAGCCAGCTGGTGGACGGCAAGTGCCCCGACTGCGGCCGTGAGGTCCACGACGCCGAGGAGGAAGCCTACTTCTTCCGTCTGAGCAAGTACGCCGACAAGGTGCAGCACCTGCTGGAGGACACCGACTTCCTGCAGCCCCGCACCCGCGTCAATGAGATGGTGAACAACTTCAT
The DNA here is from genome assembly GCA_963593515.1 of Bacteroidaceae bacterium. Classification (GTDB taxonomy): domain Bacteria; phylum Bacillota; class Clostridia; order Oscillospirales; family Oscillospiraceae; genus Vescimonas. The sequence continues at coordinate 355 of CAVBAZ010000203.1, read as the reverse complement.
CAAGCCCGGTCTGGAGGATCTGTGCGTCAGCCGCACCAGCTTCAGCTGGGGCATCCCCGTGGACTTCGACCCCGGCCATGTGGTGTACGTGTGGGTGGACGCTCTGTTCAACTACGCCAGCGCCCTGGGCTTCGACAACGACACCTACAACGATTTCGACCGCTATTGGCCCGCCGACTATCACATCGTGGGCAAGGAGATCGTCCGCTTCCACTCCATCATCTGGCCCGCCATGCTGATGAGCATGGGTCTGCCCCTGCCCAAGCATGTGTACGGCCACGGCTGGCTGGTGATCGACGGCGGCAAGATGTCCAAGTCCAAGGGCAACGTGGTGGATCCCTACGCCCTGTCCGAG
>CAVBAZ010000202.1:0-11221 GCA_963593515.1 Bacteroidaceae bacterium | reverse complement strand
CAGTGGGATATGGCCGACCTTCGCCCGGCGGAGATCACGCCGGTGCAGCAGGAGACGGCGGCAGACGCGTCCCGTACCGTCACGCTGTATATGCCGCCCTTTGTGACGGTCTGGCTGGCAGTGGGCGGTGCGCTGCTGCTGTACGGCCTTGTCAGCACGCTGCGGCTGCGGTTCCGTGTGCGGGAGGGCATGCGCCTGCGGGAGAATATCTGGCTGTGCGACGCGGTCACGTCGCCCTTCCTGCTGGGCATCCTGCGGCCCCGTATCTATCTGCCCAGCGGCATGGACGAGGGACAGATGGACTATGTGCTGGCCCATGAGCGGGCCCATCTCCAGCGCGGCGACCACATCTGGAAGCCGCTGGGCTACTTGCTGCTGGCGGTGCACTGGTTCAATCCGCTGGTGTGGGTGGCCTACTGGCTGTTCTGCCGGGATATTGAGACCGCCTGCGATGAGCGGGTGGTGCGCAGTATGGGCGTTGAGGACAAGAAGGCCTATTCCATGGCGCTGCTGATGTGCAGTCAGGGGCGGCGGATGGTGCTGGCCTGTCCGGTGGCCTTCGGCGAGGTGGGGGTCAAGTCCCGCATCAAGGCGGTGCTGCACTATAAAAAGCCCGGCTTCTGGATCGTGCTGGCGGCAGTTCTGGCTTGCATCGTTGTGGCGGTCTGCTTCCTGACCGACCCTGTAGGCGTCAGGGGTCGGGTGACCTTCGGCCCGCAGGACGCCGACCGGCGGCAGACAGAGGTCGCCCTCTCGCTGGATGACGCGGCGCTGGATATGGTGATCTACAACGAGTGGTGGGACGGCGGCCAGTGCCTTAGCACGCAGCAGCTGACGGCCACCCGCTATGACAGCAGCCTGACCATCCGCATGGAGGAGCAGGAGCAGATGGCGGGCATCACCACGATTCTGGAGACGGACGGCGGGGCCGGGGAGAGCATCGGCCATGAACTGTACGGCCTGTCGCAGGGGATGCGATTCGTCACCTGTGCGGAGGGCACGCGGCGTTCGGTAAAGGCGGGCGATCAGCTGGTGCTGGCGGTGCTGGCCTGCGACTATGGCAAGGGTATCCCCGCGCTGGACTGCCGGACGCTGGAGCGTAAGCCGGAGCTGCTGGAGCAGCTGGACTATGCCGTCGTGCTGCGGGCGGAGTTCGTGGAGAGCGATCTCACGCCGCCGGAGGAACAGGATACCACCGGCAGCACGGATAAAACGCCGCTGCCCGCCATGAATTGGCCGATCGCCGTGGAGATCGAGGGGATCGATGATCCCGGCAGCGTGACGCAGAACTTTGACAGATTCATCCACGATAACCAATGGACCGTGCAGCCTGTCGAGGATGCGGCGGAGCCGGAGCCGCAAAGCCCCTATATCGTCATTTACGGTCGCTATGCCGACACACTGTATATCGATCCCACCGTGGACTATATGCTGTGGGTGACGCAGAAGCCGGGGACGGTATTCAGGATCTCCGGCGATATGACCGGAGAAGAGATGGTGGAGACTCTGAGCGGCTGGGCATGGCGGATCAAAAAGGGCATCTCCCGCTCCGAAGAGCTGGTGCCGGATGCGGAGACCTTCTTTACCCGTTTCGTCAACGGTGATTTCCGGGGCGATATTTACGGTGCACAGGAGGTTGACGGCGGGGATCAGATGCCGTTCTTTACGCTGATGGGTATGCTGACGGGTTATGTGAACAGCCATGCCCTGACGGATGAACAGTACCGCGTCCTGATGCTGAACACAGACGGACTGGACGGCGCTTACTCCTCGGGCTACAGCTATGTGCTGGAGCAGGCGTACCGGCGCGATCCGGAGGCGTATCTGCGGGTGTGGAGCACGCTGACCTATGACCAGCAGAAGGCCATCCCTTGGGGCGAGGAGGGGATCCTGCCCCAGCCCTCGGCAGTGCGCTGGTCCGCGGATCAAAACGCCATGACCTATCCCTATATGACGGTCAATGGCGGCGGCACGGTGTTCTATATGGAGATCCCCGATGAGCTGGCGGCGCGCATTGCGCAGCGGGTGGAGGAGAACGTGAAGCTGGGCGGTTTCGAGCCGCCGCAGTTTACCAACGGCTGGGGCAGCGCAGATCATTCCTGGACGGCGGAACGGGCCGAGGTGTTTGTACGCCTTTACGATGGCGGCTCTTATGGCGTGTACCGGGGCGACGGCGGTGTGTGGGGTCTCAGCGCGGAGGGCAATATGGTGCAGGCCGACGCCGAGGTGCAGGAGCTGCTGGGCCTGATCGCCCAGCTGACCGGCTGGCAGACCATCAATGGCAGAGAGACCTTCCATGACCTGACCAAGGCGGAGCTGATCTACAACGATCGGGTGCTCCATACCGTGACCGACAGTGACCATCTGCGGCAGCTGCAGAACCTGCTGCAAAACGGGATGCAGGATACCTTCGCGGCCAAAACGCCTATGGAGCGGGTGCAGCTGCGCATGACCCGCAGCGACGGCAGTACCGTCTCGGTGTTGGTAGACCCGGATACGCCCCGCATCTTCCTGCCGCCCTTCTACTACTATCGCTATAATGATTACGAGGCCACCGGTACTCAGCCGCTGCTGGAGGCGCTGGGCCTGACGGAGTGGCCTGCGGAGGTGGCGAACGAGGACTGCGGCACGTGGCTGACGGCGCTGCTGGACGAGCTTGTCCCGCTGCCGGGAGCCGACCGCGCCGGATGACCATAACGGAACGGAAAACCGCAGGGGAGACCCTGCGGTTTTCTATGAAAATTTTGGCGAAATGGGACTTGACAATAAGTGAATAAACGTTTATTATCAGATATATGAGAACGATAGATACAGAAAAACGGGATAGAGTGGTGCAGACCGTCCTCCAGATCACCATGGAGGAGGGGCTTGCCGCGCTGTCCTTTGACAAGCTGGCGAAGCGGGCCGGCATCAGCACCGGAACGCCCTATGTGTACTATAAGGACAAGACCGACATGCTCTCGCGCATCTATGCGCAGGTGTGGTTCAGCTTGCAGGAGGGGTTGCAGCAGGCCATTGACATGGGCCGCACCCCCGGCGAGAAGCTGTTTTTCGGTCTGCGCCAATTGGCCCAGACGTTTCTGGCCCACCCGCAGGAGGCGCACTTCTTCCTGTCGGTGCTGAATGCGCCGGAGTTCGTTACGCCGGAGGTTCTGCGGGAGAACTGCCTGCCCTCACCGCCGCTGATGGCGATTTATCAGGAGACCATTGCCCGCCGCCTGATGAAAACCGACAACGTCGCCTACATCAATGCCATGCTGTTTGGCCCGCTGTTCCTGATCTTGCAGCAGCACCGGCAGAGCGGAACGCCCGCTGTGATGGCCGAGGTGGAGAAAGTGCTGGATTTGGCGGTGTCCGCCGTGCTGAAGATCCGGTGACCGGATAATGAATGATTGTTCAATTATAAAAAGAGACGTCGCTTGACCAGCGACGTCTCTTTCCAATTTGTATAATTTCTGGAGAAGATAACTGCTTGTATAGAAATTATTCGCCTTTTGCCACTTTTTCCTCCGTTTCTTGCCGGACGGCCTGCCGCAGCTCCGTCAGATACGGGGAGAATTTCACGTTGTCGTTGGCATAGGTTATGTTCAACTCATATTCCAGCGGCAGCCATGTGTCCAGCGGCGATTCGTTGTGGGAGATCACCGCCTCCAGCTTGTCCAACGCCTTATAGAGCTTGGCCTCCGGCGTTTCCAGCGCGTCCATCTCGGTGTACAGCGCCGCCATATCGTCGCAGTAGGGCTGGGGCAGGGAGGCCACCCACTGCGCCAGCAGACCGTCCTCCTTGGCGGTGTCCGCTGCGGTCTTTTCAAAGGAGGGAATGTCGCCGGTAAAGCACTCGCCCAGATCGTGGATCAGGCACATTTCCATGACCTTGTTCATATCCAGCTGGGGGAACTCGTCCCGCATCAGATAGGCCATCAGCGTGACGCGCCAGCTGTGCTCCGCCACGCTCTCGTGGCGGCCCTGACTGGTGTAACAGTGGCGGGTGGTGTCCTTCAGGCGCTCCGCGGTGTGCAGAACGCTGAGCAGTTCGTTGGGCTTCATATCGGTTCCTCCTTGATCGTGGAAAGAAAGGCCGTTTACCTGCGGGTAAACGGCCTTTTGCGTAACAGCTTAGAAATTGTTGTCCTTGCGGAAGATTTTCAAAATATCATCAAAGGACTTGTCTATCTCTTCGCTGGCCTTTTCACCCTCGACAGGCAGGGGATCCAGCTTGATCGGCTGCGGGTTGTCCTGCTTCGGGGCTTCCTCTGCTTTTTCGGGGGCCTTGTTCGGCGTATCGGAGAAGCCGGTGGCAATGACCGTGACGCGGATCTCGTCATCCAGCGAATCGTCAAAGGTAGCACCAAAGATGCTCAATGCGTCGGGATGTACGGCCTGCTGCACCAGCGTGGCGGCCTGTTCCACTTCGTCCAGCCCCATTTCCTTGGAGCCGCTGATGTTGATCAGCACGCCCCGTGCACCGTCGATAGAGGTCTCCAGCAGCGGGCTGGAGATGGCCATGCGGGCGGCCTCCTCGGCCTTGCCCTTGCCGGCGGCCCGGCCCACGCCCATATGCGCCATGCCGGCATCCTTCATGATGGCAGTCACGTCGGCAAAGTCCAGATTGATAAAGCCGGTGTCGCGGATCAGGTCGGAAATGGACTGCACCGCCTGACGCAGCACATCGTCAGCGATCTCGAAGGCGTTGGCAAAGGTGATCTTCTGATCGGTGGCGTATTTCAGCCGCTCGTTGGGGATGATGACCAGAGAGTCCACGCGCTCCTTCAGCTCGGCGATGCCCGCATCAGCCTGCTGGGCGCGGCGGCGGCCCTCAAAGCCAAAGGGCTTGGTGACCACGCCCACCGTCAGGATGCCCAGCTCATGGGCGATCTCGGCCACCACGGGAGCCGCGCCGGTGCCGGTGCCGCCGCCCATACCGGCGGTGACGAACACCATGTCGGTCTCCTCCAGCGCCTTGCTGATCTGGTTGCGGCTCTCCTCGGCGGCCTTGCGGCCGATATCGGGGTTGGAGCCTGCGCCCTTGCCGCCGGTCAGCTTTTCGCCGATCTGCAGCTTATAGTTCGCGCTGGATGCGTTCAGCGCCTGCTTGTCCGTGTTGACGGCGATGAAATCCACGCCCTGCGCGCCGCTGTGCACCATGCGGTTGACCACATTGTTGCCGCCGCCGCCGACGCCGACCACCTTGATATTGACTACATTTTCCACGCCTGTTTCAAGTCCAAAAGCCATGTTCGTTTCCTCCGGCAGAAATGGTATAAAAACGACAAATCGTCCAAATTTAAATACTATATATTGTATTATATTGCGTATCCGTCCGCAGGTCAAGTGCAAACGGCCGATTTTCCAAAAAAGTTCATCACGGCTGACAAAAAGTTCACCCGCTGCGGCTTATTCGGGGATAAAGCTGGCCTTTCCCTCCTGCGTCATATCGATGACGCCCTTTTCGTTGTCCTCAAGACGATCTACCACCGCCCGCAGGTAATCCAGCTTGTAATCAAAGTCCGCGTCCCAGCGGAAGGTCACATCGAACCGGTCCAGATACCGCAGCACCACAGAAGAACTGTCACTCAGGTCGATGGACTGCACATCCACCAGCATGCTCTTGTCCCGCAGCAGTCCCAGCATCGTCAACAGCAGCTGGGCGGAGGACTGGGCCTCCTCCGGCACCTGAATGGCGGTGCCTACCTGCGGCTCCAGCAGGGACAGGCCCTTCACCACGGCATATTTTCCGGTGTCGGTGGCGGCCTTGCAGTCCACGATCTTGCCGTCGCCGGACAACAGCCACAACTTGCCGTCCTGCTGCACGGCGGCAGGCGCGGTACATTCCGTCACGGCCACCACCAGCGTGTCAGGCAGCTGGCGGCTGATCCGCACGGTCTCGATATAGGGGAGCGCGGCGGTGATCCGCTCGGAGGCATGGTACTTGTTCAGGAAGAACATGTTGTCGCCGGTCTGTATCCCGGCGGCCTCCACAATCTTGTCGGCGCTGTACCGGCTGTTGCCGGTGACGGTGACCTTATCCACCTTGAAAAACAGCGCCAGCGCCACGGCGATCGCGCCGCAGATGGCTACAAAGACCAGTATCTTATACAGGAACGAGAACCGTCCCTGACGCCGTCTGCGGTTGTATCTGCTTCGTTTGGCCATAAGCGTACCCTTTCTATATCTCTGAACCCTCCACGGCGGCGATCTCCGCGCCCAGCGACCGCAGGTCACCGGCCAGATCCTCATAGCCCCGTTGGATGTGGTGAATGTCGTGTATTTGTGTGATGCCCTGCGCCTGCAGGGCGGCCACCGCCAGCGCCGCGCCGCCCCGAAGGTCGGTGGAGCGTACCGCGGCGGCATGCAGCTCCGGCACGCCGCAGACCACGGCCACCCGGCCCTCCAGCCGGATATCCGCCCCCATCCGCAGCAGCTCCGGCACATGGCGGTAGCGGCTCTCGAACATGTTCTCTACGAACATGGTGGCGCCCTCACTGCGCAGCAGCGCCGCCATCAGCAGGGCCTGCGCGTCGGTGGGGAAGCCGGGATAGGGGGAGGTGCGCACCGGGGCAACGGCCCGCAGGTGCCCGTCGCTTTCCAGCGTAATTGTGTCGCTTTCGCATTGCAGGCGGCAGCCCGCTTGATGCAGCGCCGTGGTCACAGTGGCAAGATGCCGGTAGTTGATGCCCTCCAGCGTGATCTCTCCGCCGGAGCCCGCCGCCGCGCACAGGTATGTAGCGGCCACGATGCGGTCGCCGATGCAGCGGTGGGTGCAGCCATGCAGCGCGCCGCCGCCCTGCACGGTGATAGACGAGGTACCTGCGCCGTGGATGGCAACGCCCAGCGTTTGCAGGAAGTCCTGAAGATCCACGATCTCCGGCTCCCGTGCCGCGTTGGAGATCACGGTGACGCCCTCCGCGCCGCAGGCGGCCAGAATGGCGTTTTCCGTGGCGCCCACGCTGGGCAGCGTCAGTACGATGTCCGCGCCCTGTAAGCGCGTTGCCCGGCACAGAAGGCTCCCGCCCAGTTCGGTGATGTCCGCGCCCAGCGCCCGCAGGGCGGTCAGGTGCAGGTCGATGGGCCGGGGGCCAAGCTCGCAGCCGCCGGGATAGGACAGCTCCGCCTGACCGCAGCGGCTGAGGATCGCGCCCAGAAAAATGACGGACGAGCGCATCCGGCGCATCAGCGCTTCGGGAATGTCCCAGCGGCTGATGTGAGTGGTGTCTACCAGCAGATCGTCGCCGTCCCATTGAGCCTGACAGCCCAGATGCCGCAGGATCTCCGCGGCGGTCTCCACGTCGCTGAGGTGGGGACAGGCCACAAGGCGGCAGGTGTCCCCCGCCAGTACGGTGGCGGCCAGCACCGGCAATACGCTGTTCTTGGCGCACTGCACCGGTATCCGGCCATGGAGAGGGCGGCCGCCCTCGATCGTCAGATATGCCATATCGCTCCGCCTTTCAGATGGTTTTACCCATCCTATGCCGGGCGGAGCTTGCCCTGTTACAGCAGGGACATGAGAGTGCTGTAAATACGCTCGGTGGCGTCGGGGATGCCCAGCTCCCGCATACCGGCGGCCATGGCCTGACGCTTGCTACTGTCGCGGAGGATGGCGGAGGTCTCGTCAAACAGCGCCTGACCGGTGGCCTGATCCTCCGTCAGCACCACGGCGCCGCCGTGGCTCTCCAGCATCCGGGCGTTCTTCTCCTGATGGTTGGCCACCACATAGGGGGAGGGCACCAGAATGGCGGGCATGCCCAGCGCCGTCACCTCGCTGAGGGTGCTGGCGCCGGCCCGGCTGATGACCAGATCGGCGGCGGCCATCACCACCGCCATATCATAGATGTACTGCCGCACGTCCAGCATGGGACTGCTGAGCCCGCGCTTTTCCAGCTCGCCAGAGATGTGGGGCCAGTCGCTCTTTCCGGCGGCGTGGATGTGATGGAAGGGGAAACCGGCCTGCTGCTCCTGCACAAAGAAGTCCAGCATCCGTGCGTTCATGGTCGCCGCACCCAGACTGCCCCAGAAGGAGGCCACCAGCGGCTTATCGTCAGCATAGCCCAGCTTCTGGCGGGCCTGCGCTTTCGTCAGATCAAAGAAATCGCCCCGCACCGGCGTGCCGGTGACCACCACCTTGTCGGGGTGCTTGTAGTGGCGGCGGCAATCCTCAAAGCCCACCATCACGCAGTCCACACAGTCCTCCAGCAGCTTGGTGGTCAGGCCGGGGATCATGTTGGATTCGTGTACGGCGGTGGGGATACGGTGCCGGGCGGCGGCCTTTACCGCCGGATAGCTGGCATAGCCGCCGGTGCCCACCACCAGATCGGGCTTGAAGCGGGCAATGATGGCGTTGGCCTCCCGGCGGGAGGTCACCAGCGTTTTGGCGGTCTTGAAGTTGTGGCGTAGTCCCTCCGGAGACAGGGAACGGCGGAAATTGCTGACCTCTACGGCGGCGAAGTCATAGCCCGCCTTTTCCACAAGGCCCCGCTCCATGCCGTTGGGAGTGCCCACAAACAGCACTTTCGTGGCGGGGTCCTTCTCCTGCATATACCGTGCCAGCGCCAGTGCCGGATTCACATGTCCGGCGGTGCCGCCACAGGTAAAGATCACATTCATAGTAAGTAAGCTCCTTCTATCCGTTTCGCGGCGCGGGGATCTGCCGGGAAACGCTCAATACGATGCCCATTTCCACCAGCTGCAGGGCAAGCGCCGTGCCGCCGTAGCTGAAGAAGGGCAGGGAGATACCGGTGGCGGGGACAAGACCCGACACCACGGCGATGTTGAGAAACACCTGCAGGCCCAGATGGGTCATAACGCCCACCACCAGCAGCGTACCGAACCGGTCGCGGGCGTGGAGGGCGATCCAGAAGCCACGCAGCAGCAGCATGGCGAAGATCAGCATGATGACGCACGCGCCGATCAGGCCCAGCTCCTCGCATACCACGGCGAAGATGAAGTCGTTGTGTGCCTCCGGCAGGTACAGGAACTTCTGGCGGCCCTTGCCAAGGCCCAGCCCCAGCAGTCCGCCGGAGCCGATGGCGATCAGGCTCTGCACCATCTGATAGCCGTCGTCGCTCATATCCAGCCATGGGTCGTGCCACATGGCGATACGGCTGGCACCGTAGGAGATGACGCCCTTTTCCACCAGCTTCACGAACAGCACCGCCACGGCGGCCACGCCGCCGATGCCTGTGCCGATCAGCCAGCCCTGCATACCGCCCACCGCCATCATCACCGCGCCGGTGCCCACGATCAGGATGGTACCGGACAGGTGGGGCTCCAGCAGCATCAGAATGGAGATCACGCCCAGAATGATGGCATAGGGGAGGATGCCCTCCCGCCATTGCAGCATTTTTTCCCGTTTTTTGGAGATGCTGTCGGCAAAGTAGACGATGACCGCCAGCTTGGCGATCTCCGACGGCTGGAAGGTGAACACGCCCTCCTTGCCCAGCCAGCGGGTGGCGTTATTGTTGGTGATGCCCACATGGGGGATGATGACCAGGATCAGCAAAAAAACAGAGAAGATCAGCAGCATCCGGGCCGCGCCGCGCCAGCGCTGATAGTTGACTCTTGCCACCACGAACATAGCGGAAAGACCCAGCACGGCGAAGATCACCTGGCGCTTGAAGTAATAGGTGGGGCTTCCGGTTTTGTAATAGGCGGAGGGGAAGCTGGCGGAGAACAGCATCACAAGGCCGATGGCCGTCAGCAGGAGGGTCAGCAGCAGGAAGGGAACGTCCATACGTCCGCCCTTGGCGGCCAGCAGATGCTTGCGCTCCACGGCCTTGCGGCGCATTTTTTCCGCGTGTCTTACAGGGGGCTGCTGGGAATATTGCGGCATAAGACGTTCCTCCTTTCTATGGGGTGTTGGGGGTATGGTGATTGTTCCGTAGGGGCCGGCGTCCTCGACGGCCCGACGGTTTACCGGAGTGCTATCGTAAGGGGAACGGGGCGTCGAGGACGCCGCCCCCTACAACAGGCTATCGCGCAGTCGGCCGTAAACTTATTTGGCAGAAAAGTCGTCAGACTTTTCGCCAGTATCCTTTACATGGCCAAAAACCGTCCGTTCACCGCCGCAACGGCCAGCAGGCAGAAGATCAGGCTCACCGTGGCGAATACCGCCACCACCTTCTTCTCGCTCCAGCCGCACATCTCAAAATGATGGTGCAGCGGGGCCATTTTGAAGATCCGCTTGCCGTGGGTCAGCTTGAAATAGCCCACCTGAATGATGTCGGACAGCGTCTCGCAGATGTAGACGAAGCCCACCAGGATCAGCACCAGCGGCATGTCATAGGCGAAGGCCAGCGCCGCCACCGCGCCGCCCAGGAACAGGGAGCCGGTGTCGCCCATGAACACCTTGGCGGGGTAGTGGTTATACAGCAGGAAGCCTACCAGACCGCCGAACAGCGCCGCGCTGAAAATGCTCAGCTGGGTGTAATACACGGGGATGGCCGCCAGCACCAGATACTGGGGCATATAGCCGCAGCCCTCCCACGCGAAGAAGGCCGCCACCGGCAGCGTTACGCTGCTGGAGAGGCCGTCGATGCCGTCGGTGATGTTGACGGCGTTGACGGTGCCCACGATGACAAAGGCGGCAAACACCAGATAGACACCCCAGTTTAACACGATATAGGTGTTGAAAAAGGGCACATACAGGTTGGGACTTAACATCCCCTCGTACCGCATCAGGCACAGGAAGGCGATGGCCGCCGCCAGCTGCAGCAGGAACTTCTGGGGTGCGGTCAGGCCGGTGTTCTGATGGTGCTTCACCTTCTGATAGTCGTCGATATAGCCGATGCCGCCGAATACCAGCGCGAACAGATACACATACAGGTGCTGGAAGCTGCCTGCCAGCATACCGGCCCAGCCGCAGATCACGATGGCCACGCCGATGCCGATAATGAACATCAGCCCGCCCATGGTGGGCGTGCCCTGCTTGGACATATGCCACTTGGGGCCGATCTCCTTGATGCTCTGGCCCGCCTTCAGACGGACGAGGGCGGGGATGAGAAGCTTACCCACCACGGCGGTGACAACAAAGCTGACAATGGCAGCCAGAATAATTTCCATGTGAACGACTCTCTTTCTTTCGCCTTGCGGAAAGGCGTTTTCTCTGGTTTACATTTCCTTCAGGTGCTGGGCGACGATGACCCGTTCATCCATGGGGAAGTGCTGATGGTTGATCTCCTGATAGTCCTCGTGGCCCTTGCCCGCCAGCACGATCACATCACCGGGC
>CAVBAZ010000201.1:0-7090 GCA_963593515.1 Bacteroidaceae bacterium | reverse complement strand
CCATTGCCCAGTGCACCTATATGGGCAGCATCATCGGCCGCTACTCCGGTCGTGTGCCCGGCGGCAAGTGCATGATCGACGGAAAGCCCCACCAACTGGAGCAGAATCTGGGCGAGGACTTCTGCCACGGCGCCAGCGGCAACTATGCCCGCAAGCTTTTCAACGGCCAGTGCACAGGCGACGACACCGTGACCTTTACCCTGTTGGATCAGGGCGAAGGCGGCTTTGGCGACCAGATGGACGTGACCGTGACCTACACCTTCGGCGATGACCACTGCCTGCGGCTGACCATCGCCATGACCGCCCACGAGGCCACCATCGTCGGCCCCACCAACCACTGCTACTTCAACCTGTCCGGACTGGATGCCCGGGACCTGACGCTGCGCATCACCACCCCCTGCTGCACCGGCAAGTCCCCTGTCGGCGCTGCCGATGGCTCTGTGAAGAACGTCAGCGGCACGCCGGAGGACTTCACCACCGCCCGCACGCTGCGGCAGGCTATGGATTCCGATCCCGGATTCTTTGCCCAGCAGCCCGCCGGATACGACACCTACTACATCTTCGACCAGAACGGGATGCAGATGGACGCGGAGCTGTCCTGCGCGGAGAACGGTCGACGGATGCAGGTGTGGTCCGACGCACCCGGCATGGTGCTGTACACCCCCGCCGGACGTGATCCGGAGCCCAACAAAAACGGCGGCACCTATGGCAGCGGCTACACCGGCGTGTGTCTGCAGCCCGGCAATATCCCCAACGCCACAAACTGCCCCGCCTACGCCTCTCCCCTGTGCCGCAAGGGCGAGACCTACACGTTGAATATCCGCTACGCCTTCGGCGTGACGGAGGGTTGATATCTCCTGAAATCATGAAAGACCCCTGCCGATCGGCAGGGGCCTTTCATTTTTATCCTATTACTGAATGGTCAGAGGGTGGCAGGCGCCATGGCCCAGTACCGCCTCCATACCGTCGCGAAAGCGAGGCCATTGGTCAGCAGGGACAAAGGCCAGCGCCGTGCCGGCGAAACCGCCGCCATGGACGCGCACTGCACCGCGGCCAGCCAGCAGCGTGCGTCCCAGCGCAATGGTCATCGCCATCTGCTGTCCCAGAACATTCCCCTGAGGTATCACGTTTTGCAGGTACATCCACGAGGATCGGCCGGACTGCTCCATCAGCCACAGGAACTCGGAGAAGTCCCCCGTCCGCAGGGCCGCCACCTGCGCGGCCACCCGGCGGTTCTCCTCATAGACGTGCATGGCCCGCAGGGCCGCACGGTCTCCGGCGGCCTGACGCACCTGCGGCAGGCGGGCGTAGAAGTCCGCCTCCGGTACCTGACGCAGCTTCTGGCAGCCGAACAGGCGGCACACCTGCGCCAGCTCCTGCGGGATGGCAGCGTACTCCGCTGTCAGGTCGGCGTGGTCGGCACCGCTGTCGATAACGCACATCACATAGCCGCAGGCGGAAAAGTCATAGTCCACCCGCTCCACCACCGGGTCGGCGGGGTCGGCAAAGTCGATATACACCAGCCCCCCCACGCTGGAGGCCATCTGATCCATCAGTCCGCAGGGCTTGCCAAAATAGGTATTCTCCACCCACTGGCCCATCTTAGCGATCTCCACGGGAGACACTGTGTTTTGACAGCACAGGCCGTTGAAAATGCGGCCCATCATCACCTCGAAGGCGGCGGAGCTGGACAGGCCGGAGCCGGGCAGCACCGTGGAGGTCACATCGGCATCAAACCCCGTCAGAGTCACGCCTCGCTGTGCAAAGGCCGCGGCCATGCCGCGGACGATGGCAGCGCTGGTGTTTTTCTCCGTCTCTCTGGGAACCAGCTCATTCAGCCGCACCTGCACCGGCGCAAACCCCTGCGAATTCAGGCGGATGACGCCCTCCCCGTTGGGCCGCACGCGGGCCTGCGTGTTCAGGTCGATCGCCGCCGCCAGCACACAGCCCCACTGGTGGTCGGTATGGTTGCCGCTGATCTCCACCCGGCCGGGGGCGGAAAAGGTCAATTCTCGATCCATAGCTTACTCCTTGTTCAATGTAGCCAGAAAGCGGCCCAGCGCCGCTCTTCCCGCCAGAGTGCAGGGATACACACCGGCGCACTCCAGCACGCGGTAAAATACCTGTCCCACCTCGTGGCGCAGGATGTCGTCCGCGGTGGCGGCGTTCCATTCCGGATGACAGGACAGCACCTCCGCCGCCCACGGGGCATGGGGTGCCAGCGCCGGATCCTCCGTCGGCGAGCGGCCTGCCAGCAGCATCTCCTTCAACGCCTGCAGTTCACCCTTCAGCCGCCCCGGCAACACCGCCAGGCCCATCACCTCAATGAGGCCGATATTCTCCTTTTTGATATGGTGCAGCTCCGGATGAGGATGGTACAGCCCCAGGGGGTACTCCGGCGTGGTGAGATTGCTGCGCAGCACCAGATCCAACTCATATTGCCCCTGCCGCAGCCGGGCAATGGGGGTAATGGTATGGTGGGGCACACCATTCGTCTCCGCCAGCACCATAGCCTGCGGGTCGGAGTAGCCGCGCCACACCGTCAGGATCTTCTCCGCCAGACGGCAGACCGTCTCGGCCTCCTGTCCCCGCAGGCGCAACACCGTCATGGGATAGCGCAGTACAGCGCAGCGCACGTCGTCAAAGCCATCCACAGCGAAGGTCTGCTCCTCCGCCGCCCGCTCCATAGGGAAAGTATGGCAACCGCCCTGAAAATGCTCATGGCTGAGAATACTGCCTCCCACGATGGGCAGATCAGCGTTGGAGCCGATGAAATAATGAGGAAACTGCTCCACAAAGGCGAACAGCTTACGGAACACCGCCCCGTCGATGACCATGGGCACATGGCGGCGGTTCATCACGATGCAGTGCTGGTCATAGTACACGTAGGGGGAATATTGCAGGCCCCACGGCTCACCCGCCAGCGTCAGGGGGATGATCCGCAGATTCTGCCGCGCGGGATGTCCCGCGTGACCACTGTAGCCCTCGTTCTCCACACACAGCTGGCAGGCGGGATAGCCGGTGGCCTTCCGTGCGCCGGCGGCGGCAATATCGCGTGGATCCTTCTCCGGCTTGGACAGGTTTATGGACAGCTCCAGCGCTCCGCAAGGGGTATCCGCCTGCCAGCGAACGTCGCGGGCGATGCGGTCCCGGCGGATATAGTGGCAGTCCTGACTGAGCCGGTAGAGGTAATCGGTGGCAGCGCGGGGTTCCTGTTCATACAATCGGCGGAAGCGAGCGATCACCTGAGAGGGCGGTGGAGTCAGCAGCCCCATCAGGCGGGTATCCAGCAGATCTCGCTGGGCCACGGTGTCGCCGCACAGCCCCTGCTGCACACCGAAGCGGCACAGCAGCTCCAGACATCTGGGGAACGGCAGACGCAGGGACTTGGGCACATACTGCTCCAGCCCCAGATCGCCCAGCAGCAGATTGCGGGCATAGATCCGATCGTCATCACACAGCAGCTCACGCTGCTGCGCATAGTCCAGCAGCGAGTCCAGTGCTGCCCAGACCTGTTCCAGAGGGATGTCCATGGCGGTCACGCCTCCCACTCGGCGGCGGTGCGGTTCTCCCCCACCAGACCCAGCCATGTCCCCTGAGGCAGTCCCGCCGCCGGATGGCCGATGAGCCATTTGTTCTTAGAGGTCAGCAGCGGATCGGTCGGGACACCCTCCAGCGCCGTATTGGTTCCCTGGGGCAGCACGATGGCGCACCGAAAAGGGTGGCCCGCCACGCCACAAGGGGCGTAATGCAGGGTGGTGGCGTACATCTCGTACATGGTGCCCGCCGGAACGAAGAACAGCTCCGCCCGGCTGGTGTCATAGGTCTGCCGGTCGGTGATATCCTGCCGGCAGCCCAGAAACAGCAGCTGATCCTCGGCGGCGACGTTGATCTCGGAGCACTTGTGGTACTCCATGGCGTCCATCCGGCTGTTGACGCCATAGCACACGCCCACCTGCACCGGCATCTGGCCGAACACCTCGTTCTGCAGACAGGCGGCGATGTCCAGCGCTTCCATCTGCGGCTGGGAGGCCAGATATGTCACGCCAGCGGGGTCGTCGTACTGCCGCAGCAGGCCGCAGAGCTCCGCAGTGTCCGTGCCGGTCAGCACCCGGCCATAACGGCCAAAGGCCGCGTCAAAAATACTCTTTCCGTTCATAGGACTCCTCCTGTTATATCTGCAATTCCATTCGCTGAATGATATGATCCTGATAGGCACGGTCCAACTCCACAAAGTAGCCGCTCCATCCCCACACCCGGACGATCAGGTTCCGGTATTGCTCCGGATGGCGCTGGGCATCCAGCAGAGTATCGCGGTTCACGGCGTTCAGCTGCAGCTGGTGTCCTCCCATCTCCATGAAGGAGCGCACCAGCAGCGCCACCTTCTCCACGCTCTCCTCCGTACGGAAGAGGGTATCGTGCAGCTCCAGCGTCAGGGGACCGCCGTTGATGACCCGGCGCAGGTGGGGCTTGGCAAAGGATTTCAGCAGCGACACCGGCCCCCGACAGCGGGCAAACAGGCTGGGGGAATAGTTGCAGGGCAGCGCCTCCTCCGCCTGACGGCCATCCGCCGTGGCGCCCAGCTCGCTGCCGTGCCACAGGTAGTACATGGCCGATCCGGTGCCCGCCCGGTACACGCCGCCGCGGTCGTTGCGGCGGCCCTGCACCGCGTCGGCAAAGGTGTCCAGCAGCCACACAGCCAGACTGTCCGCCGTGTCGTCGTCATTGCCCATCTTGGGCATCTCATAGCGCAGGCGGTTGCGCAAAGACTCATCCTTCCGAAAGTTGTCCTCCAACGCCCGCAGCAGTCGCTCCGCCGCGCCCGGCTCCCCCTGATCGTACACCAGACACTTCACCGCCGCCAGACTGTCCGCCGCCGTGGCAAGACCGGTACCGTGGAAACCGTAGTTATTGTACACCGTGCCCTGAGAGATATCGCGTCCCACATGGCCACCGTTGTCCATCATCAGCGACAAAAACGGTGCCGGAAACAGATATGTGTTCCGCGTCATCTGGCACAACTCCTCCACCTGCGCATTGATGTTCTCCTCCACATGGCAGCACAGGGTGGAGAAATCGGGGCTGTCCATCAGGTTCCGGTGGATCGCATCGTTGGCCGCGCGGGCAAAGGACAGAGCGGCGATGTTGGGGATATCCATGGCCTTGCCGGGGATGATGAACTCCCAGCAGGCTGCCACCGCGTAGTTATAGGCATCCTCCGGCGCATAGCCCAGATTCAGCAGACCGGGGATCACCACGTCATCGTTGGCATACTGAGGGAAGCCCAGCCCCTGTTTCGTCAGCTGGGTACCCAGCACATACACCGACTGGGGGGTGTCGCGGTGCACCCGCAGGTTGATCTTAGGGTCGATAAGCCGCAGCTCCAGACTGGCCCGCAGGCACAGCTCCGACAGCTGGTTATAGCTATCCGTCCCATCCATGTTCCGGCCGCCCAGCACTAGACTCTGGCCGTTGTCCCCCTGCTGCATTCCGGGGTACAGGTCGCTGTCCCGGTTAAAGGTCAGGAAGAACTCCTCCAGCTGCTCCAGCAGCTGCTCCTCCGTCATAGTGTCCCGGTCATGCAGGAAATATGGGTACAGGTACTGATCCAGCCGCCCCAGTGTGTTGTGATAGTTGCCGCCGAGCCACATGGTAAAATGTAGGATGCGGAACATCTGCAGCGCCTCCAGAAACGTGCGAGGCGCGTATCGGGGCACCCGTGCCAGTGTCTGGGCCACCACGGTGTTGCCCTGCCGCTCCGCCAGCTGACGGTAACGCTCCGCCAGCTCCTCCACACATTGCAGGATTCGCAGCTGGCCGGTAATATAGTCCGCCGCCTCCGGATGCTCCTGCCGCTGCCGCCGCAGCTGTGCCACGCGCTCCGCCAGTCCGCAGTCCAGCAGCAGGCGGTAGTCCACATTGATGTTGCTCACATCGCCCCGCTCGTGGATCCAGTGGCTCCGGCGCAGGGCCTCCAGTTCCTCCGCCGTAAACAGCTCCGGCACATTGGGCAGCGTGCGGACAAAGGCAATCCGTTCCTCCGGAAAGAGGTGAGGCTCCTCCTGCCGCAGCATAAAGCAAAGACGTTCCACCGCCCGCTCCGTATCCGGCAGCTTCCGTTGGGCAAAGTCTGCCGCCAGACAATCCTCTGCCAGCGGCGGACGCCGTACTGCGTGGTGGGCTTTATCGACGATGAAGAATCGGCGCAGTCTCTCGATGCGATCTGTCATAATACCTTGCTCCTTATCCCATATTCCGTAAAGATATCTGCCGCCGCGTGGACGGGACGCTCCACGTCAAAGCCGGGACGGTACTCCCAGCCCAGCATGGCGTATTTAGCACCCGCCGTTTTATGATAGGGCAGCAGCTCTACCTTCTCCAGCTTCTTCGCGCCAGCGATCCACCGGGCCGTTTGCCGCAGATTCTGTTCTGTGTCGTTGACGCCGGGGATCAGCGGCACACGAATGATGAATGGCGTGTTTCCCCGGCACAGCCGCCGTGCGTTTTCCAGTATAGGGCCGTTATCCACGCCGGTATAGGCCCGGTGTGCTTCGCTGTCCATCAGCTTCAGATCCATGATGATATAGTCCAGCCGCTCCGTCACCCTGTCAAACAGATCCTGCGGGGCATAGCCTGAGGTCTCAATGCAGGTGTGCATCTCCGGGATCTGCTCCAGCACCTCCAGCAGAAACTCCCCCTGCATCAGCGGTTCGCCGCCGGAAAAAGTAACGCCTCCGCCGCAGGCGGCATAGTAGGCACTGTCCCGCCGCAGGCGCTCCACCAGCTCCTCCGCCGTGACCGCCTCTCCCGCAACATGCCTCAGACGTAGCGGACACACCGGCACACATTCACCGCAGGCCACGCAACTCTCGTGACGGCACACCGCCCTGCACCGGCCGCAGTGGGTACAGGAAGCCCCTACCATCAGCTGCGGATGAGGCGACAGTCCCTCCGGATTATGGCACCATCGGCACCGCAGGGGACAGCCCTTCAAAAACACCGTCTGCCGTATGCCCGGCCCGTCAAACACAGCCAACTGTTTCAGGTCAAATATTACGCCAGCAGCCATTTTCCACGCCCCCCCTCCGCC
>CAVBAZ010000200.1:0-2317 GCA_963593515.1 Bacteroidaceae bacterium | reverse complement strand
GGCCCCGGCACCGTGGCCCTGTTCTTCTGGGGCCGTGACCGCAAGCTCCCCCTGCTTTGATCTGCTATCATCCTTCTCTGCTCTGATCCCCTTTCCCTGCGAAGAAAGACCGCCCAAAACCGGGCGGTCTTTCTTTGCTGCTGACGGGTAGGCCCCTTGCCGCAATGGGTCTTTGGCACGGCAGGGCGCAAAACACAGGTAACAGCAACGAACATTCTCTTTTCCTCGGGAGCGCTCTTGCGCTCCTCCTTCTTTTGTGGCATAATAGCGGGGAATGAAGAAATCGTAAAAAGGAGGACACCATGCTGTATCACATTCTTGCTATTGGCGACGTGACCAGTGAGGACGGCTTGAAGCACCTGCGCCGCCATCTTACGCCGCTGAAGAAGCTGAAAAGCATTGATTTTACCGTGGTCAACGGGGAGAATATCTCCGGCACCGGCCTGACGCCCGCTCAGGCGGATGAGCTGTTTGCCGCCGGAGCCGACGTGATCACACTGGGCAACCACACCTTTGGCCGGGTGCAGATCGCCGGCTATCTGGAGGATAACCGCTACATCCTGCGGCCCGCCAACTTCTCCGGCCGGATGCCGGGCCGGGGCTGCGGCGTGTACGACTGCGGAAAGCTGCGCATCGCCGTCATGACCCTGATTGGCCGGTGCGATCTGGACTGGAAGGCCGCCGACCCCTTTACCACGGCGGACAAGCTGCTGCGGGAGCTGGACGAGAAGGAAAAGCCCACCTTCACCCTGTTGGATTTCCACGCCCAAGCCACCAGCGAAAAGCTGGCGCTGGGCTACTATCTGGATGGCCGCATCAGCGCCATGTGGGGCACCCATACCCATGTGCCCACCGCCGATGAGCGGGTGATGCCCAAGGGCACCGGCTACATCACCGATCTGGGCATGACCGGCGCCATCGAATCCGTGCTGGGTATCCCGCCGGAGCAGTCCATCGAGTCGTTCCTGGGCGGTCTTGCGGGACGCTACCGCTTTGCCGACGGCCCCTGTAAGGCCCAGGGCTGCATTTTTACACTGGACAGCGATACCGGACTGTGCACCGCCGTGGAGCGGGTAGACATCCGGTGAGAAATAGAAAAGGAGATCATCACCATGTCTGTTGAAAAAGTAAGAGCCTATCTGGAACCCTACGGCGTGACCGACCGTATTCGTGAATTTGACGTATCCAGCGCCACGGTGGAGCTGGCCGCGCTTGCTGTGGGCGTGGAGGGCGCCCGCATCGCCAAGACCCTCAGCTTCAAGGTGGGGGAGGAGCCCATCCTGATCGTGGCCGCCGGCGACGCCAAGGTGGATAACAGCAAATATAAGCATTTCTTCGGCGCCAAGGCCAAGATGCTGACCGCCGAGGAGGCGGTGGAGCGCATCGGCCACGCCGTGGGCGGCGTGTGCCCCTTTGCCCTGCCGGACGATGTCAAGACCTATCTGGACGTGTCGTTGAAGCGGTTCGAGACGGTGTTCCCCGCTGTGGGCAGCGCCGCCAGCGCCATTGAACTGACCTGCGACGAGCTGGAGCACTGCTGCGGCAAAAACTTCGTCCAATGGGTGGACGTGTGCAAGGGCTGGCAGGCCGAGGAAGCGTAAATGGTGCGGATTCTGCACGCGGCGGACTTCCATCTGGACAGCGCTTTCACTGGCCTGAGCGAGCAGCAGGCCCGACAGCGCCGTCAGGAGAGCCGCGATTTGACCCGCCGGATGGTGGAGTACGCCAACGACCACGGCGTACAGCTGATGCTGCTGGCGGGCGACCTGTTCGACAGCGACAATGTGTACGGCCAGACGGCGGAGGAGCTGTCCGCCGCGCTGGCGGAGTTCCGGGGGCAGGTGGTCATTTCGCCGGGCAACCATGACTGCTATACCGCTGCGTCGCCTTACGCCCGCACCCTGTGGCCGGAGAATGTCCATATTTTCACCACGCCATATGTGACCCGT
Source organism: Bacteroidaceae bacterium (assembly GCA_963593515.1). Lineage (GTDB taxonomy): Bacteria > Bacillota > Clostridia > Oscillospirales > Oscillospiraceae > Vescimonas. Next base: position 368 of record CAVBAZ010000200.1, on the reverse strand, counting down.
ATGGCCTTCCCTCAGTACGGCTGCACCGTCTACGGCGCGGCGTTTACCTCGCCGGAGGTGTCCGAGAGCGCTGCGCTGGAGGGCATTGCCGCGGGAGATAAGGACATTGCCATCGGCCTGCTGCATGGCGAGGTGGGGGCAAAGGACAGCCGCTACCGGCCTGTTCCTCTGTCGCAGATCGCCAGAAGCGGGCTGGACTATCTGGCACTGGGCCATGTTCACGTCTACTCCGGCATCCAGACGGCGGAGAGAACGGCCTACGCCTACCCCGGCTGCCCCGAGGGACGGGGTTTTGACGAGCTGGGAGACAAGGGCTTCCTGATGGGTGAGGTGGACAATGGCAGCGTGAAGCTGCTGTTCGCCCACTT
>CAVBAZ010000199.1:0-5501 GCA_963593515.1 Bacteroidaceae bacterium | reverse complement strand
CCCGGAATTGCCGACGTGGGCAAGGGCGTTCTGGGCGACCGTCTGGAGTACGGCGTGCGCTACAACTAAACTGCAGCTTTCGGGCGGAGGCGACTCCGCCCGAAAGTCCTATCTGTCCTGTGGAGGTATTTCGATGAAAACTTTGTATCTGAACTGCGCCATGGGCGCGGCAGGCGATATGCTGGCGGTGTACGGGCATGATCGCGGAGGCGGAGAGCCATGCCCACGGCGTGCCCGTCACGGAGATCCACTTCCACGAGGTTGGCACCATGGATGCGCCGGCGGATGTCTCGGCGGTGAGCTTGCTGCCGCACAAGCTGGCGCCGCAGCAGATCATCGCCTCGCCGGTCTGCGTGGGCGCAGCGGACAGGTGCGGTGCGCCCACGGCATCCTGCCGGTGCCCAACCCTGCTACGGCCTGCCTGCTGCAAGGCATCCCCGCTTACAGCGGCACCATACAGACAGAGCTGTGCACCCCTACCGGCGCGGCGCTTCTGAAGCATTTTGTGTCCCGTTTCGGCGATATGCCCGTTATCACGACGCAGGCCATCGGCTACGGCATGGGGACGAAGGAATTCGATGCCGCTGACTGCATCTGCACCTTCTGGGGCGCTGCGGCGGAGTATTGGTATAAGAGTGAGGAGCTTATTTCACTTGTAAAAATCCTTTGCGTTGCCAGACAGCGTGTATGGGAACCGGAGCCGGACACCGTTTTGAAAATGCGTGAGTGGCAGAAGATACTGATCCAGATTATTCATGCACATATTCCTGCTATTTCTTCGCCTGAAATCCGTAGCCGCTTACGGAAAGGTTTGCCAATATCTTCGTATGTGCCCAAACCGGTTGAAAAATAAGGGATAACAGCCTATATCAGAAAAACTTTTCCCTGTAGGAAGATCTCTGCGCAGCAGCGGATAGACTGATTCTATAGGAGTGAGCGGAATCTTGCGCGGTGTGAGAAAAAGGCTTATAATAAAATCCGGTATCATTAATTGGCAATGGAAAAAGCAAGACATCTGTCAGTTCCGGAAAGACGCGCTGGCAGGTGTGTTTGCCTTGACCAATCGATGGTAGAGTGGCAGAATAGACAGTGTTTTGATTTGCTTTCTGAAAGTCGCATGAAGGCTTGATATTTTCTTTGTGTGCGAATGAACAGAAAGCCATGCATTGTATCTGAAAGCATATCTGTATCATGGAAAGCTTTCTCTTCGGCTTAGAAACAAAAATAGGAGTGTATGGGATGAAACTCTCTGAATTCTTCGCGCAAACTCCATCCGGCGCGTTGGCGTTCTCCGGGGGTACGGATTCGTCGTTTTTGGCTTGGACTGCCATGAAATACGGAACCGGCTGGAAAGCCTACTATATCAAAACCGCCTTTCAGCCCACTTTTGAGTTGGAGGACGCCAAAAGAGTGGCCGAGCAGTGCGGGATCCCGCTGCGGATCATTCCTGTGGATGTTTTTGCGCAGGACGCTGTGACGGCGAATCCATCAAACCGCTGTTATTTTTGCAAGCGGATCCTGTTTGAGCAGGTTTTGAAGCAGGCCACCAAGGATGGATGCCAATTGGTCATTGACGGAACAAATGCTTCTGACGATGCCGGGGATCGGCCGGGCATGCAGGCTCTCCGAGAGCTTGAGGTTCGCTCCCCGCTTCGGGAAGCTGGTCTGACGAAAGCGGACGTCCGGCGGCTAAGCAGGGAAGCGGGGCTTTTCACATGGGACAAGCCGTCCTATGCCTGCCTTGCCACAAGGATCCCAACGGGAACGGTCATCACCCAAGAGGCGCTGGAAAAGGTGGAGCGCGGCGAGCAGCTGCTGCGGGAAGCGGGCTTCCGGGATATCCGCATCCGGCTCCACGGTAATGCTGCGGTTCTGCAATTTCCCCAGGAGGATATGGAACGGGCATGGATGCGGAGAGAGGAACTTCACAATATGCTCTCGCCCCTGTTCCCATTGGCCGCGATAGATTTGGCACCACGACTGTCAAAAGACTAAGCTAGGAGGAAACGCACAATGGCAACAAAACACGATCTGCTGTCCACACTGCGGAGTGTACAGGCGGGGAGCATCTCCCCGGAGGAAGCGCTGCTGCAAATGAAGCTGGCACCCTTTGAGGATCTGGGGTATGCAAAGGTGGACTATCACCGTGCTGTCCGACAGGGCGCGTCTGAGGTGATCTACGGACAGTCCAAGACGCCGGAGCATATTGCCGGTATTCTGGAAGCGATGCAGCGGCGCGACAGCAGCAATATTCTGGTAACGCGCATCGAACAGAAGACTGCGGACTGGCTGGCGGAGCGGTTTCCCCTGCGGTACGAGCCGCTGGCAAAGCTGGCGGTAGTCCTGCCGCGTCCCACAGAGCAGCGGGGCGCGATCGCGGTCATCACCGGAGGTACCAGCGATATCGGCGTGGCCGAAGAGGCTGCTATTACGGCGGAGACGCTGGGCAACCGCGTGACGCGGCTCTATGATGTGGGCGTTGCGGGCCTGCACCGGCTTCTCTCACAGCTGGAGCCCCTGATGAAGGCCCGTGTCGTGGTGGCTGTGGCGGGCATGGAGGGCGCTCTGGCCAGTGTGGTGGGCGGCCTTGTGGACTGTCCGGTGATCGCGGTGCCCACCAGCGTGGGCTATGGCGCGTCTCTGGGCGGGATCTCGGCGCTGCTGTCCATGCTGAACTCCTGCGCCAGCGGCGTCAGCGTGGTGAATATCGATAACGGCTTTGGCGCGGGCTTTCTGGCCAGCCGCATCAATCAAATGGAGAGTGTGCAATGAAAACGCTGTATTTGGAATGCACCATGGGCGCGGCGGGCGATATGCTGACAGCGGCGCTGCTGGAGCTGATGCCGGATAAGGACGTAGCGGTTGCTGAGCTGAACGCCATCGGCATCCCCAACGTAGTATACAGTTACGAGACAGTGACCCGCTGCGGTATCCGCGGCACCCATATGTCGGTGAAGGTGAACGGTGCGGAGGAATCCGAGACCATGCATGACCACCACGATCACGACCATGGAGAGCATCATCACCACACCGGCCTTCATAGCATCGAGCATATCGTGCAGGATCATCTGGATTTGCCGGAGATGGTGAAGGAGGATGTGCTGGCGGTGTATGGTATGATTGCGGAAGCGGAAAGCCACGTCCACGGGGTGCCGGTCACGGGGATCCATTTTCACGAGGTGGGCACCATGGACGCGCTGGCGGATATTTCGGCGGTGTGCCTCTTGCTTCACAAGTTGGCTCCGGAGCAGGTCATCGCCTCGCCGGTCTGCGTGGGCAGCGGACAGGTGCAGTGTGCCCACGGCATTTTGCCGGTGCCTACCCCTGCCACGGCGTACCTGTTGCAAGGTATTCCTGCTTACAGCGGTGATATCAAAAAAGAGCTGTGTACGCCTACCGGTGCGGCGCTGTTGAAGCGTTTTGTGTCCCGGTTCGGCGGAATGCCTGTCATGACCACCCAAGCCATCGGCTACGGCATGGGAACGAAGAAATTCGACGCCGCCAACTGTATCCGTGCCTTCTGGTGTGAGACGGCGGAGCTGTGCCGCAATTTGGATGAGACATGATTGCGGAGAGTAGGACGTTTGCCATAGAGCCCCTGCTGGGGGTCGGTGTGCTGGATGTGGGGGATCCCCCATCTCCATGAAGAAAGTCCGCTCCGGCACACTGTTGACCGTCCTTAAATGTCCAGCGTGGTGGAGGGTTGGGCGTGGCCGAGGATGCCAGCTACCGTGGCTAGTCTGCGCCGCCCGCAATCATGAAGCTGGCAACGATGTGGCGCAGGCTGATTTCCAACAATTCATCCAACAAACGCCCCAAATCTACGCAAAACTTCTCGATACATATTAAAACAAATCAACACAAGACGAACCTCCAATCCCTTGCAGCACAAGGGATTGGAAGTTCTCTCTCGGTATGAATGGGTACAACGCAAAAGTATCCACGGCTTTTTGGTAAGGATGAGGTCGGCGGTTCGAATCCGCCCAGCAGCTCCACACAAGCCCTGTAACCACAACGGTTACAGGGTTCTTGTTTTATTAGCCAACACAGAAAAAATGCGGTTTGACTACTGGAGCGCATCATTCAGCAAAAAGCAGGAGGCTTTAACAGGTCTACAGCATCACGAATTACCATATAAACGAAAGGTCTGTCATTGCCGACCACGTCCTTGTATTTTGAGAGAAAATGTGCTAATGTAACAGCCGTTGAAGTTTTATGCTCCCCTGTGAGCTGTGCGAGGTATCTATGAAGCTGCTGCAATGGTGTAAGGCCAATGCCATGCCGGTGATCGCGGTGCTGGCTGCGGCAATCACGGCGGTATTCGTGCCGCCGGATACGGCCTATCTGGGCTACTACGATATAAAAACACTGTCCTGTCTGCTGTGCGTACTGGCGGTGGTGGGCGCTCTGCGGGGTGCAGGGTTGTTCCCCCTGCTGGCACAGAAGCTGGTGCAGGTGTTTCACACCACCCGCAGTGTGGTAACGGCGCTGGTGACCATCACGCTGGTAGGCTCTATGCTGCTGACTAACGACACGGCGCTGCTGACGTTCCTGCCCCTGAGCTGGTTCGTGCTGGAGAGCACCGGCCAAACAAAATGGGCGGCACTGACATTCATTCTGCAAAACTGCGCTGCCAATCTGGGCGGTATGCTGACGCCCTTCGGAAATCCACAGAACCTGTACCTGTTCAATCACTACAACATCCCCAACGGGGAGTTTCTGTCCATCATGCTGCCGCCGTTCCTGCTGTCCACGGTGCTGATTTTGCTGTGCTGCCTGTTTCTGCCCCGCGAGAGGCTGACCGTCCCCCGGCAGGAAACGCTGCCGGACAGGCGCCGTACCGCTGTATACGGCGTACTGTTCTGTGTGGCGGTGGCTATGGTGCTGCGTGGCATCCCCTACTGGCTGGGACTGCTTATCATCGTGGCGGCGCTGCTGGTGCTGGATCGCCGTGCGCTACTGGGCGTGGACTGGGGACTGCTGGTGACGTTCGCGGCGTTCTTCACCTTTTCGGGCAACATGGCGCGAATCGAGCCGGTACGGCAATTGTTCCGGCAGCTGCTGTCCCACGGAGTCATGCCGGTGGCGGCACTGACCAGTCAGGTCATCAGCAACGTGCCCGCGGCCATCCTGCTGAGCCGGTTCACAGATGACTATCCGGGATTGCTGGTGGGCGTGAACATCGGCGGCGCGGGAACGTTGGTAGCATCGTTGGCCAGTCTTATCACTTTCCGGGAGTACACGAAGCACGTCAAGGGTCAGGCGGGGCGGTTTTTGGCGCTGTTCTCCGTCATCAGCTTCGGTTTTCTCGCGATTCTGCTTGTTGCCATGACGCTCTGGATGCGGTAAAATGATCAAAAAGGAGTCCCAGTTTAGTTGCGGGGACTATCTTCTATTGAATACGTGAATACGTCAAGCCCCCCCGAAGGGGGGGCTTGACTCCCAAAAGTTAGTGTAAAGTTTTCGTTGGCAAAATAAAAAGGAAAGCGGATAAACCGCTT
>CAVBAZ010000198.1:0-3283 GCA_963593515.1 Bacteroidaceae bacterium | reverse complement strand
TTTCTTCAAAATTTTCTTGCATCACCTACTTGACTTCATACCATTGGACTTTCCCTTATAAGACGCACCAGACAGCAGCCTCTTACAGATTTTGCGCAAAAAATATCCGGTGCAAGGGCACCGGATATTTTGATAGGTCAATCTTCCTCATAGCGCAGGACGATAGCCCGGCACTTGAGACAGCCGAACGCCTGGAACTGAATGTCCCGGCAGAACATATAAGGCCCGGCCAGATCAACGGCATCGCTGAGGCCCGGCGTCGGCTCGAAGCAGACACCGGCACTCTGGGCTGTCCGCAGCACACCCGGCCGCATTTCGCCGGAGCAATAGGGGCACTTCGGTGTCATCGCCCGTCACCTTACTTAAACAGCTTGCCGGCAATGCCGCCCAGCATATCGGTCACATTGCCGCCCTGTTTGCTCAGCAGCTCCTTCAGCATGGGGACGGCCTTGTTCAGAATGTCCTTGACACTGTCGCCGCTGATGCCGACCTTCTTGGCGATCTTCTCCACCTCGTCGCTGCCCAGCAGCTTCTTGACGGCCTTGGCCACGTCGCTGTCGCCGTCCAGATGCTTCATCACAGAAGGCGCGGCGTTCTTCAGCACGTTAGACACGTCGGTGGTGCTGACATTGACGGACTTGCTGAGCTTTTCCAGCATGTCCTTATCCATAACGTTGCCCAGCAGGGAAGTAATATCCATATAAAGCGCTCCTTTTCTTGACTGTAAAGTGAATATGGGTTACAGTGTTTCCTTGATCTTTGCCGCGATTTGATCGGCGGTCAGACCGTATTCCCGCAGCACGTCGGCAGCCTTGCCGGACTGGCCGAACTGATCGTTGATGCCGATTTTCTTGAATTTGCAGCAGACCTTGCCCATCAGCGCGTCGGCTACGGCGTCGCCCAGACCGCCGATGACGCTGTGCTCCTCCACGGTGATGACGTTGCCGCACTTCTCGGCGTACTTCACCACGCACCCGGCATCCAAGGGCTTGATGGTGTGCATGTTGATAACGCTGATCTCGATGCCCTCGGCGGCCAGCAGCTTGGCGGCCTCCAACGCTTCGTTGACCATCAGGCCGCAGGCAAACACCGCCGCATCCTTGCCTTCCCGCAGGACGTTGGCCTTGCCGATCTCGAAGGGATAGTCCTCCTCAAATACGGGAGTGGCCAAACGGGCCAGACGCATATACACGGGGCCCTGGAACTCCGCCAGCGCAAAGGTGGCCTTGCGGGCCTCGTTGGCGTCAGCGGGGACGATGACGGTCATGCCGGGGATCATGCGCATCAGGCCGATATCCTCGATGGACTGGTGGCTGCCGCCATCCTCGCCCACAGAAACTCCGGCGTGAGAGCAGCAGATCTTCACATTGAACTTGGGATAGGCGATAGAGTTGCGGATCTGCTCATAGGCACGGCCTGCGCCGAACATGGCAAAGGTGGAGCAGAAGGGGATCAGGCCCATGGTGGACAGGCCCGCGCCAATATTCATCATGTTGGCCTCGGCAATGCCGCAGTCATAGAAGCGGGCGGGATGGGCCGCCTTGAAATACTTGGTCATGGTGGCGCCCGCCAGATCGGCGTCCAGCACCACTACCTTATCGTTCTGATTTCCCAGATCTACCAGCGCCTTGCCGTAGGCTTCACGGGTCGCGATCTTTTCACTCATGTTTCAGCCCTCCAATTCCTGCAATGCCTGGTCACGCTGCTCCGCATTGGGTGCCTTGCCGTGCCAGCCGGCCTGATTTTCCATGTAGGACACGCCCTTGCCCTTGACGGTGTGCGCCAGAATGCAGCGGGGCTTGCCGGGAACCACCGGCGCACTGAGCGCCGCCTCGATGGCGTCCAGATCATGACCGTCGATCTCGTAGAAGTCAAAGCCGAAAGCCCGCAGCTTGGCGGGCAGGTCGCCCAGACTCATGACCTCGTCGTTGCTGCCGTCGATCTGCAAACCGTTATTGTCGATGATGATGGTCAGGTTGTCCAGCTTATAGTGGTTGGCCGCCATGAAGGCCTCCCAGATCTGGCCCTCCTGACACTCGCCGTCGCCCAGAATGGTGTAGACCTTGGTGTCCTTCTTCAGCTGCTTGGCACCCAGCGCCATGCCTACCGCAATGGAGCAGCCCTGACCCAGAGAGCCGGTGGATGCGTCCACGCCGGGAACCTTCTTGCAGTCGGGATGGCCTTGCAGGATGCTGTGCAGCTGGCGGAAGTTGGCAAATTCGTCGCGGCTGATGAAGCCCAGCTCCGCCAAGACTGCATAATAGCAGGGGGCTGCGTGGCCCTTGCTCAGCACAAAGCGGTCACGGTCGGGATCCTTGGGGTTCTTGGGATCAATGCACATGTGGTTGTAGAATACGCTGGTCATCAGCTCCACCATGGACAGAGAGCCGCCGGGATGGCCGCTGCCTGCGTTGGCGATCATGGTGATGATGTCACGGCGCACCTGCTTGCATACGCTGGAAAGTTCTGCCGTATTCATTGAGAGACCTCCAAATCAATTTAATTCCACATGCTATGTTAATGCATTTGCCCGCTAAAGTCAATGAACAGTGGAAAAAAGTGGAGAAAAATCAGGAAAACATTTTGCGGCAGCCTGCGAACAGCAGGGAGACCGCCGCATAGAATGAGAGCAGGAGGGGAGAGGTATGGATCTGCTGCCATATCGCCGGGAGGAGGCGGAGGCTTACGCACGGTTTTGGGCCTATGGCCGCAACCCGGCCTTTTATGATTATGAGACCATCGGCGGCGACTGCACCAACTTTGCCTCCCAGTGCATCTATGCCGGCACTGGCATCATGAACTATACGCCTACCTTTGGCTGGTACTACATCAGTGCCGATGACAAGGCCCCGGCGTGGACGGGAGTGGAGTATCTCCACAATTTTCTCGTCCGACCGGAGGTCTCGCCGGGGCCGGTGTGTACGGTGACACAGGACTTGACGCTGGCACTGCCGGGAGATGTGATACAGCTGATTTTTCAGGGAGAGGTGTTTCAACATTCCCCTGTGGTCATTCAAAATAACGGCAGCGGAGAAGCATCCGGTATTCAGATCGCCGCACATAGCTATGACGCCAACTGCCGCCCCTTGAGCAGCTATAATTATCAGCAATACCGCGTGCTGCACATATTGGGCTACTATCCGGAAGCATAAAACGAGGCGGAGCTTACTCCGCCTCGTTTTTGTCGGTCGTATTGTTGATTTTTCCTTTCATCTTCACATGTGACAAGGGATTTGCCTTTGCAGCCACACGCAAGGATTCGTTGTCGATATGGGTATAGATC
>CAVBAZ010000197.1:0-4127 GCA_963593515.1 Bacteroidaceae bacterium | reverse complement strand
GACGCGGTGGACACGAACTGCATGTCGGAGGTGTACTTCCTGGTTCACGCCCATGACGAACATGGGGGTGTCGTCCTTGGAGGGGGCGGACATGACAACGTGCTTGGCGCCGGCAGCGATATGACCGGCAGACTTCTCCTTGGTCAGGAACAGGCCGGTAGACTCGATGACGTACTCAGCGCCCACCTTGGCCCAGGGCAGATTGGCGGGATCACGCTCGGCGGACACGGGGATGGCCTTGCCGTTGACCACGATGTTGTTGCCCTCGGCATAAATGTCGCCGTCGAACTTGCCGTGCATGGTGTCGTATTTCACCATATAAGCCAGATAGTCGGCGGGGCACAGATCGTTGATGCCCACGATCTCGATCTCAGGATGATTCAGGGAGCAGCGCAGAACCATACGGCCGATGCGGCCAAAACCATTGATGCCAACTTTAATGCTCATAATCAAAACTTCCTTCCTAATGGAATATATCAAACATATGGTACGTTTAGAATTATATGCAATTCTTTCGTAAAATGCAAGCCCCTTTTTAAAAATTTTTCGCCAAGTTTCGACAAAGTTCGACAATCCGCTTGTTTTTCTTTTGGTCATTTGGTATGATGTGCCTGAACAGCCGTCATTTCCCTGTGATAACACCTCACGTTCAGGGAAAAGCTGACAGGGAAAAGAGGTGCGGGCATGGCATATTTCAGCGAGGAAGAACAGCATATTCTCAGCAGCGTGCTGCCCAATGTGGCGGCGGCCCTGCGCGCGCCCCTGAATAACCTTCACATGGCCGCACAGCGGCTGGCGGCGCAGGACGGCGGCGACGAGCAGGCCATCCTGCAGCAGAGCTACTACCGGATGCTGCGGCTGGTGAACAATCTGAACACCGCGCCGGAGCTTTTGTCGGACGCGCCCTTTGACACACAGAATCTGGAGCTGGTGGTGTGGCTGGACGAGCTGTGCCGTCAGGCAGGCTCCATCGCCCGCGAGGCGGGGGTGGAGGTGCGCTTCGTCTGCCGGGAGCGGTATGTGATCGCCGCCGTGAACCGGACATATCTGGAGCGGCTGGTGTGGAACCTGCTGAGCAACGCCCTGAAATTCACCCCTAAAGGCGGCGTTATCACCGTGACGCTGGAGGACAAGGGCAAGCAGCTGGCGCTGAGCGTGCGGGACACCGGCTGCGGCATCCCGCCGGAGATCGCCGACGGCATTTTTGACCGGTGGCAGAAGCCCGGGCGGATGGAGCTGCCCGTCCACGGCATGGGACTGGGCCTTCTCATTTGCCGCCGCGTGGCAGCGGGCCACGGCGGACGGCTGCTGCTGGAGAGCCGCGAGGGCGAGGGCACGCTGGTGACGGTATCACTGCCCCACACCCGGCGCAATGACGGTCAGGTGCGGGAGTGCCGCACCGACTACGCAGGCGGCTTCTCCCATGTGATGATGGAGCTGAGCGACGCGCTGCCCTATCAGGCGTTTTACGAAAAGCATCTGGATTAACGAAAGATTTCACTTGACCCCGGCTTACGCCGGGGTTACACTTTTATATAAATGGATATCTAAACGCATTCTACCCCAAACAACAGCGAGGTAAACCTATGGAGCAAAATAAAGGAAATCGGGTATTGGTAGCCATGTCCGGCGGCGTGGACAGCTCCGCCGCGGCGCTGCTGCTGCGGCGGCAGGGCTACGACTGCGACGGGGCCATGCTGAAGCTGATCCCCAACAGCGACAGCCGCTGCTGCAGCGCCGACGACGCCGAGGACGCACGGGCGGTGGCCTACCGGCTGGGCATGAAATTCTATGTGTTCAACGAGGTGGATGCCTTCCGCCGGGACGTGATGGAGCACTTTACGGCGGAGTACTGCGCGGGCCGCACGCCAAACCCCTGCATCGACTGCAACCGCTGCCTGAAGTTCGGCGCGCTGCTGGATCGGGCGGTAACGCTGGGATACGACTTCATCGCCACAGGCCACTATGCCCAGGTGATCTATGACGAGACGGCGGGGCGCTACCGCCTGCTGCGGGGCGCGGATCGCCGGAAGGATCAGAGCTACGTGCTGTACCAGTTGACCCAGTATCAACTCTCGCACCTGCTGCTGCCGGTGGGAGACTATGACAAGCCCGCCATCCGGGAGAATGCCCGTGAGGCGGGACTGCTGAATGCCGACAAGTCCGACAGTCAGGACATCTGCTTCGTGCCGAACGGCGACTATGTGTCGTTTTTGCAGGCCCAGGGCGTAGAGCTGACGCCGGGCGATTTCGTGGACGAGGAGGGCCATGTGCTGGGACGGCACCGGGGCCTTCCCTGCTACACCATCGGGCAGGGCAAGGGCCTTGGCATCGCGGTGGGAAAGCATGTGTATGTGCTGGCCAAGAATGAAGCCGACAACACTGTGGTGCTAGGGGACAACGACAGGCTGTTCCGCCGGGAGCTGACGGCGAACCGGGTCAACTGGATCGCCGGTGAAGTCCCTGCCGCGCCCTTCCGCTGCACCGCCAAGACCCGGTACAGTCAGGTGGAGGCTCCGGCGCTGGCGGAGCCGCTGCCGGATAATCGGCTGCGCCTGATCTTCGACGAGCCGCAGCGGGCCATCACCGCCGGACAGGCGGCGGTGCTCTACGACGGCGACGAGGTACTGGGCGGTGGAACCATTGAATAAAGGTATCAGAAAAGCGCCCTGCAGGGCGCTTTTCTGATACCTTTAGAGAACAGATAAAAACGAAAAGTGAAGAACTGCGGTATGCCGCCGGTGGCGGCATGGATCGAAATAGAGGATCAGCTTTCCAGTGCGCCGTTGACCAGCACCCAGTGGCGGACATGCTCGATGAACCGCCGGGTGGACAGGGACAGGGCGTTCTTATCCTTGACGCAGATACCGATGTTGCGATAGAAGGGCCGGGGCAGCTGGCAGGCCACCAGCGGGTAGGCGCACCGCTGGAGCATCAGCTCCTCCATGATGCTGATGCCCAGACCGCTGGACACCATGGCCAGAATGGTCTGATCCTGCTGCACTGTGTACTGGATATTGGGGCGGATGTTCAGGGTGTCGAACACCTCCTGGATCTCATAGTCGTCGCCCTCGTCCAGCAGGATCACCGGATACTGCTCCAGCGCCTCCGGCGGGAAGGGGTCCCGGCCCGCCAGCGGATGATCGCAGGGGACGATGACCTTCCACTGGTCCCGCTGCAAGAGCCAGTAATCTAGATGGGGCTCCGTTGGCAGACTGATAAAGCCGCAGTCCGCCTGCCCGTGGGTGACCCAATCCTCGATCTCATTATTAAAATTGGAGGGCAGCAGCTCAAACTCGATCTTGGGATACAGCTCCTGAAAGCTTTTCAGAATATAGGGCATCCACTTCTCCGACACGCTGGTGAAGGTAGCCACCCGCACAAGGCCGGTGTCCAGTCCCCGCAGATCGGCGGCCTTCTGCTCCAGCTGGTGCTGGAGGGCGCACATCTGTTGGAAATAGGGCAGCAGCGCACGGCCGTCCGCCGTCAGGGATACGCCGCCGTGGCTGCGCACCACCAGCTTCGTCCCCAGCTCCGTCTCCAGCGAGCTGACGGCGTGGCTGATGCCGGACTGGGTGAAGTTCAGCTCCTGCGCGGCGCGGGTGAAGCTGCCGCACTCCGCCGCTTTCAGCAGGATCTCATATTTGGTCAGACTCATGGCGATCCCTCCTCTGCTCCTATTGTAGCAAGCTTCTTAACGGAGTTCAAACATTTTTTCATGAAAATGATGAAAATGGTGCGTTTTACAAATGGAGCAAGCTGTGATATCTTATAATCAACCCGGGAACACATGAAGAAAGGAGCGACGGTTATGGGTCTGAATATCTTGCTGGCCGGTCTGGCTGTACTGCTGGTCATCGTGGGCGTCGTCAGTCGTGTGACCAAGTGACATGCGGTAAAATTGTGTCTATACGGGTAAACAAATGTGGTTTCTGTTTCCGATTTATGGTAAGGCAAACGCCGGGCTGTCGCTCGGCGTTTGCTTTTTTGTGTTTTTTTGATTGAGATTTTCGCGCTTCGGCGCGAGAACGGCCTCCGGCGGGCTACTTTTCCCAGCAGCTGGAAAAGTAGCCAAAAGAGCCGGAAGAAACCGATGGTTTCTTCACTTCCTTGCGCGCTATAATGTG
>CAVBAZ010000196.1:0-3406 GCA_963593515.1 Bacteroidaceae bacterium | reverse complement strand
CCACCCATGGGATCACCAGCAGCTTCATATGCTCCCATGTGGATTCGTTGACGGCGGCGAACGCCGCCACGATGCGGTTTTCTCCGCTCCAGTCAAAAACAAAATGCAGCAGGTTCCCAAGGATCAGCGTGACAAACAGTCCCGCCAGCTCCCATTTACGCCATTTTCTGTCGGCCATGGCAGACCCTCCCATCTTTGCGCGGCTTACAGAGACTATTGTACGCGGAAAAGTCTGCATCTATACACGAAAAAAGAGCCGCTGCTCGGCAGCGGCTCTTTCGGATATCGTTTTTCTTACAGGATGGAGAAGTTGACCACCAGACCGGCGAACACGATGGAGACCATGCTCAGCAGCTTGATGAGGATGTTGATGGCGGGGCCGGAGGTATCCTTGAAGGGATCGCCCACGGTGTCGCCCACGACGCCGGCCTTGTGGCACTCGCTGCCCTTGCCGCCGAAGTTGCCCGCCTCGATGTACTTCTTGGCGTTGTCCCATGCGCCGCCGGCGTTGGCCATGTAAATGGCCATCAGGAAGCCGGTAACGGTAGCGCCGGCCAGCAGGCCCACAACGCCCTTATAGCCAAGGATCATACCCACCACGATGGGAGTGACCACGGCGATAACGGTGGGCAGCACCATTTCCTTCAGGCTGGCCTTGGTGCACAGATCCACGCAGCGCGCATAGTCGGGATCGGCCTTGCCTTCCATCAGGCCGGTGATCTCCTTGAACTGACGGCGAACCTCCATGACCACACTCTGGGCGGCACGGCCCACGGAGTTCATAGTCAGAGCAGCGAATACGAAGGGCAGGCAGGCGCCGATGAACAGGCCCACCAGAACCAGCGGGTTCATCAGGGAGAAATCGTTAAAGGTAACGTCGGCAGCACCCACTTCCTTGACCTTCTCGATGTAGGAGGCCATCAGGGCCAGCGCGGTCAGGGCGGCGGAGCCAATGGCGAAGCCCTTGCCGGTGGCGGCGGTGGTGTTGCCCAGAGAATCCAGCGCGTCGGTGCGCTTGCGGACTTCGGGATCCAGACCGGCCATCTCGGCGATGCCGCCTGCGTTATCGGCCACGGGGCCGTAAGCGTCGGTCGCCAGCGTGATGCCCAGGGTGCTCAGCATACCAACGGCAGCCAGTGCGATACCGTACAGGCCCATACCGGCGCTCTGTGCGCCGCCGGACAGGAAGAAGGCCAGCAGGATGCAGACGGCCACGATGATGATGGGCAGGGCGGTGGACAGCATGCCCAGACCCAGACCGCCGATGATGATGGTGGCGGAGCCGGTCTGGCTCTTGCTGCTCAGCTCCTGCGTAGGCTTATAGGTGTCGGAGGTGTAGTACTCGGTGGCCTTACCGATCAGCACACCGGCCACCAGACCGGACAGGATGGCCACATACAGGCCCCAGTGCTCCAGACCCAGCAGGGCCCACACCAGGAAGAAGGAGATAATGGCGATCAGGATAGCGGACAGGTTGGTGCCGCGGGACAGCGCCTTCAGCAGGGTGCGCTGGTCGGCGTTCTCCTCGGTCTTGACAAAGAAGGAGCCGAAGATGGAGCACAGAATGCCCACGGCAGCCATGACCATGGGGATCGCCATGGCCTTGAAGGCCTCATCGGCAAAGGCGGCCACGCCCAGCGCGGAGGCGGAGATGATGGAGCCCACATAGGACTCGTACAGGTCAGCGCCCATACCGGCCACGTCGCCCACGTTGTCGCCCACGTTGTCGGCGATAACGGCGGGGTTGCGGGGATCGTCCTCAGGGATGCCGGCTTCCACCTTACCCACCAGGTCAGCGCCCACGTCGGCGGCCTTGGTGAAGATGCCGCCGCCCACACGGGCGAACAGTGCCATGGAGCTGGCGCCCATACCGAAGGTCAGCATGGCGCTGGTGATGTCAGAGGCTTCCAGCTTGAACACGAAGCGCAACAGCATGAACCACACGGAGATATCGAACAGGCCCAAACCCACCACGGTGAAGCCCATGACGGAGCCGGCGGAGAACGCCACGCGCAGGCCCTTGTTCAGGCCGTCCTGGCAGGCATTGGCGGTGCGGCAGTTGGCCTTGGTGGCAATGCGCATGCCCACGAAGCCGCTGAGGCCGGAGAAGAAGCCGCCGGTCAGGAACGCGAAGGGCACGAACCAGGTCAGCAGCTTGCAGGCTGCCATGATGCACAGCACCACGATCATGCAGGCGAAGAAGATGCCCACCACGGTGTACTGGCGCTTCAGGTAAGCGTTCGCACCCTCGCGGATGGAGCGGGAGATCTTGCTCATCAGAGGCGTGCCCTCGTCAAAGCTCAGCACGCGCTTGCCCGTGATAAACGCGAACAGCAGCGCGATGATCGAGCCAACAAATGTGGCTAAGACCAGATATTTTTCCATAATGTGTTTTCCTCTTTCTCCCCCTTCGGCGGGGGATTCTTTCTTTTTTGTTCCGCACATTATTATAATAAAAAGTCACTTTTTCCGTCAAGTTTTCAAACTTTTTTTCTTTCCCTAAAAAAGTTTATGTGATTTTTCCGTCGTTTTCAACAAAAACATTTTTTCGCTTAACAGTTCTAAAAATCTTATGTTTTTTCGTGTTTCGCAATTTTTTCTCAAATTTTCGCCATAAAAGTATATATTTTAAGGCATAAGCGCTTCTTAATTCTGCCATTAGAATATTTTTTCGTCACGTTTTACGCAAAAACAAAAACAATTCATTTTTATTTTTGACGTTTTTCATCCGTTTTCGCATTTTTCATATTTAATTTTACTGTGAGTCTACCATTTTCTTCCTTTGTGTTTTTGCACAACAGAAATTCAGCATTTTCCGTTGATTGTCCATCTGCCGCATCAGCTTATAAAAGCAAAATGTCTGCCGTCAAAAGACGGCAGACATTTTGCTCAGAAAGGAGATCATTTGATCGTTGCTTTTTCGCGCTTGGCAGACACATACTGCACCGCCACAACAGCCGCCACCAGCACCAAGCCCGCCACGTCGGTGAGCGTACCGGGGATCATCATGCCCAGACCGCCCGCAGCCAGCAGGATGCGGAAGAACCAGGGCACCTTCTTATACAGGTGACCGTTGAGGGCCGCGGCAATGCCGAAGATACCCAGCAGGGCGCTGATGCAGATCTGCGCCACCTCCCACCAACCGGTGATGTTCTCAAACAGCAGGGCGGGACTGTACGCAAAGATATATGGCACAATGAAGGCCGCAATGGCCAGCTTTGTGGCATTTAAGCCAGTTTTCATGGGATCGGACTTGGCAATGGCAGAGCCTGCGTAGGCAGCCAGCGCCACAGGCGGCGTGATATCCGCCACGATGCCGAAATAGAACACGAAGAAGTGGGCCGCCACCACAGGGAAATTCAGCTGGATCAGGATAGGCGCACAGGTGGACGCCATGATGCAGTAG
>CAVBAZ010000195.1:0-2408 GCA_963593515.1 Bacteroidaceae bacterium | reverse complement strand
ATAGCCGGTGACCAGCACGGAGGTGGGATACCAGTAGTTCAGGTCGGGGGCGTTTAGGTCGGGCCAGCCCAGCGTGGAGAAGGGCCACAGGGCGGAGCTGAACCAGGTGTCCAGCACGTCCTCCTCACGGGTCAGATGGGTGCAGCCGCACTTCTCGCACTTTGTGGGATCCTGACGGCTGACATTGATATGGCCGCACTCGTCGCAGTACCATGCGGGGATCTGGTGGCCCCACCACAGCTGGCGGGAGATGCACCAGTCATGGACGTTCTCCATCCAGTTGATATAGGTCTTGGTAAAGCGCTCCGGCACGAACTTGACGGTGCCGTCCTCCACCACGCGGATGGCCTCCTTGGCAAGGGGCGCCATCTTCACGAACCACTGGGCGCTGATCAGTGGCTCCACGTCGTTGTGGCAGCGGTAGCAGGTGCCCACGTTGTGGCTGTAAGGCTCGGTCTTGACCAGATAGCCCTCAGCCTCCAGATCGGCCACGATGGCCTTGCGGCACTCGTAGCGATCCATGCCCTGATAGCGGCCACCGTTCTCATTGATGGTGCCGTCATCAGCGATGCAGCGGATGACCTCCAAGTTGTGGCGCAGGCCCACCTCGAAGTCGTTGGGGTCGTGGGCGGGCGTCATCTTCACCGCGCCGGTACCGAAACCGATCTCGCAATATTCGTCGCCCACAATGGGGATCTCGCGGTTCATGATGGGCAGGATGCACTTCTTGCCGATCAGGTGCTTGAACTTCTCGTCCTCCGGGTTCACGGCCACGCCGGTATCGCCCATCATAGTCTCGGGACGGGTGGTGGCGATGATGATATCGCCGGTACCGTCGGCCAGCGGATAGCGGACGTACCACAGATGGCCGGGCTTCTCGGTATATTCCACCTCGGCGTCGGACAGGGCGGTCAGGCAGTGGGGACACCAGTTGATGATGCGGCTGCCCTTGTAGATCAGGCCCTTTTCATACAGCTCGCAGAAGGTCTCGCGAACAGCGCGGGAGCATCCCTCGTCCATGGTGAAGCGGTCGCGGCTCCAGTCGCAGGATGCACCCATCTTCTTCTGCTGCTCTACGATGCGGCTGCCGTACTTCTCCTTCCAGTCCCAGACGCGCTCCAGGAACTTCTCACGGCCCAGATCGTGGCGGGTCAGGCCCTCGTTCTTCCGCAGGTCCTCCTCCACCTTGATCTGGGTGGCGATGCCGGCGTGGTCGCTGCCGGGCAGCCACAAAGCCTCATAGCCCTGCATACGCTTATAGCGGATCAGGATGTCCTGCAGGGTGCAGTCCATGGCATGGCCCATGTGGAGCTGGCCGGTGACGTTGGGAGGCGGCATGACGATGGAGAAGGGCTTCTTGTCGGGGTTGGGATCGGCCCGGAAGCAGTTGTTGTCCATCCACATCTGATAGATGCTGGACTCCACCTCGCGGGGATCGTACACTTTCGGTAATTCCTTATGCATAGGGGGTTCTCCTTTCCGTATTTGGCAAAAAGGGCAACAAAAAATCGCTCCGTTTTGCCATCGCAAAACAGGGCGAACGATTGTCCGTGGTACCACCTGTATTCGGGATATTTCCCGCACTCATGCGGTGCTGTCACACCGCGCCCTGCTAACGGAGGGCAGCCGTTGCGGCCTACTTCACGTTCAGCCGAAAGCTCAGGGACGACTTGGGCGGGACTTCACGGGCGCTTACACCGACCGCGCCCTCTCTTGGCATCCGTTGACCGCCTACTGCTTCCCATCATCGCTGTTCAATATTGCAGACAGTATACTATATCCCGCGCCGGATGTCAACTGTTTTTCACCGGCATGCCGGACGCGGCTTCGCGGTCAGAAAATGCCGTGGTTATATTTGATCTGACCGTACAGAATGAACGCCAGACCAACGGCTAACGCCGGAAGAACGATGAGATCGATCACTTCTTCGTTCCAGAGTGTGATGAAATACGCCAGAGCAAGAGTCGCACCAATGATCAGCGTCCCCGTACCGACAGCCCTTCCGTATTTGGGAACATCCTCCTCTTTCACCTTCCTGCGGTTGTAGGAATGGATGGTGCTGATATTCCCCTTCATGTTTACGATGCCAAGAACCGACAAAAAGATTCCCAAAACCAGCAGCAGTAAATGTTCCATAACGGCCTCCTAAAAAAAGAACAATTCTTCAAACTTCTTATCCAGCGCGATGCAGAGGATCAGCGCCAGCTTCGCAGTCGGATTGAACTGCCCCGTTTCAATGGAGCTGATGGTATTCCGCGATACGCCCACCATCTCCGCCAGCTGCGCCTGCGAGAGATTTTTTTCCGAACGGGCCTCCTTCAGCCTGTTTTGCAGCTTCAGTTCCTCGTTCATCCCTATAATCCGCCTTTCTGCGAAAGGCACCGACGGGGTTATGAAACCCGAGCACT
>CAVBAZ010000194.1:0-2344 GCA_963593515.1 Bacteroidaceae bacterium | reverse complement strand
GGGTTTCATAACCCCGTCGGTGCCTTTCGCAGAAAGGCGGATTATAGACATGAAAAAAGAGAAAGAGCCCGCCATCGGCACGGAGAAAATGACCGACGCGGAGCTGTCTAAAAAACTGGGAGGCTATCAGCGAACGGAGAGCATCGGCATATTGCTGGGCGTTATTCTGGTGATTGCCGGGTGCATCATGGCCTTTGTGTATCGCAATATTATTGTGATCTGTATTCTGGTCTTTGCCGGTGTGGCGCTGTTCCTGCTGGTGGCACAGCCCGCCCAGAAAAAGAAAAAGGCCCTGATGCAGCAGCAGTTGGGCAGCTTCTTCCGCACGGAGCTGACAAAAGCCTTTGGCCCGGAGCCGGAGACCCCGACGCTGCCCATCGACTGGGCGTACCTGACGGCGGCAAAGCTGTCAGCCTTTCCCTTTACGGAGTGCACCGTGACGGACTTTCACGAGGGTGAGCATAAGGGAGTGCGGTTCTCCGCTGCCAATGTGGAGCTGCGCCGCACTGTGGAGGAAAAGTCCGGCCCCGACAACGACAACTGGATGACCCGAACCGAGACGCTGTTCCGCGGCATCGTGGTTCGCTGCAAGGGCATTTGTGACCCGGCGCTGGACATCACCCTGAACGACCGGTTCCAGGAGCGGAAGAAGGATGACATCACCGACCCCGCCGCGTTCCGGAAGCACTTTGCCGCCCGCACAGCGGACGGTCGGGAGGTGGACGGTCAGGTCACGCCCCAGCTGCGTGACCTGATAAAGAAGCTGGAGACGACCTCCAGCACCGCCAAGCTGTGCGGCCTTATCCTCCGTGACGGCGATCTGACGCTGGCGCTGAACACCCGGTATGTGTTCGCGGGCGTTCCGGAGGAGTTGGACTTGCGGGACATCGACGGCATCCGCAAATGGTTCACTGCTTCGCTGAACGGCATGGCCAATCTGCTGGATCTGCTGATGGATAATCCCGCCCTGCACGGCGCGGAAAATAAGGAGTAACAAATGGAAGAACAGAAAAATAAGATGACCGACCAGCAGCTCACCAAAGAGATGCGAAAGGGCAAGCAGGGCGGCATCGGCGGCACGCTGCTGATTGGGTTGGGTGCCGTCGTGGTGCTGATTGGTATCATTATGAACGGCTCGATCCCTGTGGTCATCGTGGGTGTTCTGATCGCCGGTCTTGGCGAATGGCTGAAGGCGAAAAGCAAAGGCTCCGCCGACCAGCAGGTGTATGATAATATCGTGCCGGACGTGGTAAACGCCGTTTTTGATGACGTGCAGATGGAGCCCGCTCCTCACCTGCTGGACGCGGGGGATACCAACATTCCACTGCCCGACCACACCTATTGCAGCGGCAGCGGCTATATCCGGGGAACGTATCAGGGGTTGACCACGGAGCTGTGTACCGTCAGGCTGACGGACGTGAACGAGGTCCAGCGTGAGGAGACCGGCCTGTGGGAAAAGAACGAGCAGGAGGTCTATGTCAGCCAGTGGATGCTGTGTGAGTTGGATCAGGAATTTCCGACATGGCTGACCATCTGGCCGCGAGGCAAGCTGGATAAGCTGTTCAATTCCCGCACCATCAAGACGGAGAACGAGGACTTCAACAAGCGCTTCAATCTCAGCAGCGACGACGAGCAGGCGGCCCTCCGCATCCTGAATCCCAGCCGGATGGAGCGGTTCATGAAGCTGGCGGAGACCTCTGGCAAATTTGCCGTCAACCTCAACACCGACGGCAGGCTGTATATTGCCTGTCACTGCGGTCACGGCTTCTTCGACACCGGTAAGGGCCGGGAGAAGCCGGACGCTCTGCGCCAGCGCTTTGCCGGTGAACTGAAGCTTTTCACCGACATGATCGACACCTTCCGCCCGCTGTAAAGGAGGAACAGATATGCCCTTTGGACTTGCTGTGGTGCTGCTTCTGGCCGCTATTGCCGGTATCGTGCTGGCCTGTAAGCTGCTGCGGAAAAACCGCACGGCACGGATCCTGTGTATCGTGGGCTGCGCCCTGATCGCACTGGCCTGCGCCGTCTACATCGGCCTGACGCTCATTTTTGTTGACGCGGCCATGAATCAGCCCGTAGACGCGCTGTAAAAAGCGTTTTCGGTTTCGCCGGTCTCTTCCGGCAGAATTTTAGGCAAAGCGAAAAAGCACGCTGCGGCGTGCTTTTTCGCTTCTCTCTACCCTTCGATAAAATCACACAATTTTTTCAAAAAGGTCTTGCAAATCAGAAATCAATCGGTTATAATGATATTGTTCTAAATGATATGCACCTTTAGCTCAGTTGGTAGAGCACCTGACTCTTAATCAGGGTGTCCAGGGTTCGAGTCCCTGAAGGTGTACCATAG
>CAVBAZ010000193.1:0-2878 GCA_963593515.1 Bacteroidaceae bacterium | reverse complement strand
TGCCAACGGTACAGGTCACGCCGCCGCCCAGCAGCTGAGGCTCATAGCCGTAGCCGCGCAGCGTCTTGCACACATAGGCTACCGTTTCCGTCAGCTCAAAGCCCAGCTCTGCGTGCTGATGCAGATACCGGCGGTGGCCGACGAGCTCCTCTCGCATGGCCTGTGCCTCTTCCAAATAGTTTGCCAAGTTGATCACTCCTATCTCTCTTTCTCAAGTCAAAGCGTTGCAGCCGTTGTGATAAGTGTAAACTTTTTCTTGCCAATAGGGAAATATTCAGATATAATGCACATATAAGCGGAAGTTATAACCGACTGATAACGAGGTGAAGCGCATGGAACTCAGGCAGATACGGTATGTGCTGACGGTGGCCCGGTGCCACAGCTTTTCCCGTGCGGCCGAGGCACTGTTCGTTTCCCAGCCCGCAATTTCCCAGCAGATTCAGGCGCTGGAGGCGGAATTGCAGACAAAGCTGTTTGCGCGGGATACCCACGGCGTGTCTCTGACCCGGGAAGGGGAGCGCTTCTGCGCCGCTGCTGAGGGGATCCTGGAGCAGGTGGCCCGGCTGGAGGCCCAGTTCAAGGACAGCGCCCAGCAGAAGCGGCAGCGCCTGAACGTAGGCGTGTTCGTCTTTTACCGTACGGCGGGGCTGTCCTCAGTCGTCAGCGCGTTCTTTGACAACCACCCTGATACGCTTGGCTGCATCAAGATCGTGGAGAACTATCAGCCCTACGACCTGCTGCGCTCCGGCGAGTTGGATATGGCCATCATCAAGACCAACGCCCGCAACAGTGCTGAGGAGGGCATCGCCTACGATGTGCTGCGGCGGGAACCGCTGACGGCCCTGATGAGCCGCCGCAATCCCTGCTCCGAACAGAAAAGCATTACGACCGCCGAGCTGAGCCATATGAAGCTGCTGACCGGCGCGGACAATACCCACTACTATAACGACATGCAGCAGCTGTTTCAGCGGCGGAACAGCCGTCCGAACGTGGGGTTTATGAACACCATGGACGCGGAGCTGATGACGGAAATGGTGGAACAGGATCGCGGTTATCTGTTTGTGACCGGCGATATCGGCGCGGCGCTGACTAACAATAAAGTGGCAGCTGTTCCGGTTTCGCCGAAGGAGGAGATCATGACGGTTCTGGCCTACCGGGCCAAGCGCCCTCTGACGGGTGTACAGGAGAGCTTCCGCCGCTATATCCGGGAGACATTCTGACGATCACATAAAAAGAAGGAAGTCCGTTTCGAACGGACTTCCTTCTTTTTCGTTATTCCTCCGGACTGACCGGAGGCTTTTCTATTTTCTTGACCACCTGCTTCAGGTAGCGGATGAATTCCTGCATCATGGGATCGGGCTGACCGCCCCGGGGCGTGGCTACCCCCAGTTCCCGATGCTGGCGCGGCTCCAGCGGCAGAATGGTCACGTTCTGCGCCGCGTAGTAGTCCAGCTCCAGCTGCGGCATGATGGTGACGCCCAGCCCGGCGGCCACCGCCGCCAGCACCGAGCGGTTGCCCATCCGGTCGTCGGTATAGGTCACGTCAATGCGGTGCTTTTTGAATATCTGGGATATATCCACATTCCGACCGTAATCCGGCATGATAACGGCCTCGGCGCTGAAGCGCTCCAGCGGGACGGAATCCCCCATAACGCTGCCGGGCGGGAACACGCCCCGGAAAGGGTCTTTGAACACGCTGACCCAGCCCAGCTCCTTGCTGGTCCATGCACGATCCGTGACGGCCAGGTCTACGCTGCCGTCCTTCATCCAGTTGTTGATCACCAGCGGCGATTCCGATACCACGCTGACCCGGACGTGGGGATACTCCGCCCGCAGCCGGGCGATGGCCTCCGGCAGCCACCTCTGGGACACCGTATCTACCGCCGCGATCCGCAGGGTGCTGCTCTGGGCCTGCTTGCAGCCGCAGATGGCGGCGTCCAGCGTGTCGTAGCTGCGGAGAAAGCGGCGGATCTCCGGCATCAGCTGCCGCCCGCTCTCGCTGAGCCGCACACCGCTGTGGCTGCGGTCCAGCAGGCACAGGCCGATCTCGTTTTCCAGACTGTTCATCATGTAGGTCAGCCCCGCCTGAGAGTACCCCAGCTGCTCCGCCGCCCGCGTTATGCTGCCCACCTCTACGATAGCGGCCAGCGCCACCAGCTTCTGTACGTCCATTGGTCATCCGCTCCTTTTGTGTGGCTCATAGGGTTTTCTTATGAGCTATCATATTTCCCCGTTTCACAAATGTCAAGAAAAAAGTTACAGTAAATAGCAGCAGCGAGACCCTATACCACCTCTCTTCTCTTTGGCAGGGGCGGACGCACCGCCCCTGTCATACGGAGGAAAAGGAACAGCGGGGAGGCGCGATATCGCTGCTTCGGCGTGCTTTATTTCGCCGCAGTCTACGGCGTTTCGAAAGTATATTGAGAGAACAGAGAGGAGAACACTATGAAGAAAACTAATCGCTGGCTCTATGCCATCGTGGGCTGCGCCGTGCTGCTGGTGTCGGGCCTTGTGTACGCGTGGAGCGTGCTGTCCGGTCCCATCGCGGCGGAATTTCCCCAGTGGAGCGCCGCCCAGTTGTCCCTGACCTTCACCATCGTCATGAGCTTCTTCTGCATTGGCGGTCTGGTGGGCGGCCTGCTGTCCGGCAAGGTCAGCCAGAAGGTGTATCTGTGGGTATCCGCGGCGCTGTTTCTGGCGGGCTTCCTGCTGACGGCCAACATTCAGTCGATCCTGATGCTGTACATCGGCTTCGGCGTCATCTGCGGCTTCGCTTCGGGCCTTTCCTACAACGCCGTGCTGGGTACGGTGGGCAAGTGGTTCCCCGACAAGGCGGGACTGGTCTCCGGCATCCTGCTGATGGGCTTCGGCCTCAGCA
>CAVBAZ010000192.1:0-11898 GCA_963593515.1 Bacteroidaceae bacterium | reverse complement strand
TCGGGTTTCATAACCCCGTCGGTGCCTTTCGCAGAAAGGCGGATTATAGAGATGACCGTTGCGGAACAGAAAGCGGCATTGCGGAAGAAGCTGCGCACCATGGAGCGCATTTTGCCCCAGAGCTATCGGGACGAGAGCGCCGCGGCCATCTGCCGCCGCGTGACGGAGCTGCCGGAATATCAGGCGGCACAGGTGGTATTTGCCTTTGTGGGCACGGAGCGGGAGATCGACACCACGGCGCTGCTGCGGGACGTGCTGGACAGCGGCAAAACCCTGTGCCTGCCCCGCTGCGACGCGGGACACAGCATGGCGCTGTGCCATGTGATGTCGCTGGATCAGCTGACACCGGGTGCGTATGGGATTCTGGAGCCTGTGGAGGACTGTCCGCTGCTTCAAGTGGAGGACATCGGTTTTGTGGTGACGCCGTGTCTCTCCTGCGATATGCGGGGCGACCGGCTGGGACAGGGCGGCGGCTACTATGACCGTTTTTTTGACCGCTATCACGGCCCGGCGGCGCTGCTGTGCCGGGAAAAGCTGCTGTCGGATGAGGTGCCCATGGAGCCCCACGACAAGCGGTTTGATCTTATCGTCACGGAGAAGGACGTGTACCGGATATAAAAAATACGCTGTGCTTTGCACAGCGTATTTTTTATACTGTTTTTTACTTCAACTCACCGTTGGCAGCGGCGGTCAGATAGGCGTTGATGAAGCCGTCAATGTCGCCGTCCATCACCGCCTGAATGTTGCCCATTTCATAGCCGGTGCGGGTGTCCTTGGCCAGCGTGTAGGGCATGAACACATAGGAGCGGATCTGGCTGCCCCACTCGATCTTCATCTGCACGCCCTTGATGTCGCTGATCTTCTCGGCGTGCTGCTGGAGCTTCAATTCTGCCAGCTTGGCCTTCAGCATCTTCATGGCGTTGTCGCGGTTCTGGAACTGGCTGCGTTCCGTCTGGCAGAACACCACGATGCCGGTGGGCAGGTGGGTCAGACGAACGGCAGAGGAGGTCTTGTTGATGTGCTGACCGCCCGCGCCGGAGGAGCGGCAGGCCTGCATTTCAATCTCCTCGGGACGAATTTCGATCTCGCTGTCGTCGGCCAGCTCGGGCATGACCTCCAGCGCGGCAAAGCTGGTCTGACGGCGGGCGTTGGCATCGAAGGGGCTGACGCGCACCAGACGGTGGACACCGTTCTCGCTCTTCAAATAGCCGTAGGCGTTTTCACCCTCGATGAGGATGGTGGCGGACTTGATGCCCGCTTCTTCACCGGCCTCGTAGTCCATCAGCTGATAGGTGTAGCCATGGCGCTCGGCCCAGCGGGTGTACATACGGTACAGCATCTCCGTCCAGTCCTGCGCCTCGGTGCCGCCTGCACCGGCGTGGAAGGTGAGAATGGCATTGTTGGCGTCGTATTCGCCGCTGAGCAGCGCGGCCAGACGGCGCTCGCTGATCTCCTTCTGGAGCTTTTCGTAGCCGTCGATCACGTCGGGCAGCTGGGAGGCGTCGTCCTCCTCCTGCGCCATCTCGCACAGGGTCAGGGTATCCTCCCACTCGCTGACCAGACGGTCATGCTTCTTGATCTTGTTTTCCAGACGCTTGATCTGCTGGCTCACCTTCTGGCTGCGCTCCAGATCGTTCCAGAAACCGTCCTGCTCCGTCTCCTTCTGGAGGGCGGACAGCTCCTCGCGGGCCTTGGGGATACCCAGCGCCTTTTCCAGCTCACCCAGCGTAGGCTCCAGCGCCAGCAGCTTCTGCTTATAATCGTCGTATTCAATAACGGCCATATGTGTCGATCTCCTTATATCGTAGATTTCAGTAACCAAACTATTATATCCGGAAAAGCATCATCTGTAAAGGGGGAATCAGGGTATTTCCGGCATTTCCGGGGCGATTTCCACAGAATAATGCTCCTCGGAGGCCCGCTGGTGCCGCAGCAGCATGGCGGCGTTCTCCTCTGCCTTCAAATTGAGAAATACCCGGTGCATCATCACCAGCGTCAGAGCGAAGGATAGCACGTCCGCCACCGACTGGGCCAGCTGCACGCCCCACTGATCCAGCCACAGGGGCATCAGCAGCACGGCGGGGATGAAGAACAGCCCCTGACGGGCGGCGGCCAGAATGGTGGCCGGTACGGTCTTGCCCATGGTCTGGGTCATCATATTGCTGACCAGCGCGTAGGCCGCCAGCGGGAAGGTGACGCACTGGCACCGCATGGCCACCGTGCCGAAGGCCACCACCTCCGGATCGTCCCGGAAAAGGGCCACCAGCTGGGGCGCGAAGATATAGCCCACAATGCCCGCCGCCACCAGAAACAGCGTGCCCCACTTGACACAGAAGCGGAAGCCCTCCCGCACACGGTCATAGAGCTTGGCACCGTAATTGAAGCCGCATACCGGCTGGAGGCCCTGCCCGAAGCCAATCAGGGCGGAGTTTGCCATGGTCATGACCCGGCCCACCACGCTCATGGCGGCAATGGCCGCGTCGCCGTACAGGCCGGAGGCCGTGTTCAGGCAGATGGTGGAAATGGCCATCAGGCTCTGGCGGCACAGGCTGGGGAAGCCGCCCCGGAGGATCTCCTTGAAGATGTGGCGGGAGAACTGAATCTTGCGGGGGTGGAGCCGCAGGTTGCCGCCCCGTGTGCAGCCGAACAGCAGCAGGCCGAAGGAGAACAGCTGCCCGATGATGGTGGCCAGCGCCGCGCCCTTGATGCCCATCTGGAAGGTGAAGATCAGCAGCGGGTCAAGTCCCACGTTGATGACCGCGCCCGCCACAATGCCGATCATGCTGTACATGGCGCTGCCCTGAAAGCGCAGCTGGTTGTTCAGCACGAAGGAGGCGGTCATATACGGCGCGCCCAGCAGGATGATCCGCAGATAGTCGCAGGCGTAGGGGAGGATGGTGTCGGTGGAGCCCAGCAGCCGTGCCAGCGGCTGCAAAAAGATCTGGCCCAGTATCAGCAGCACCACGCCCATGGAAAAGGCCAGCGTCACGGCGGTGATGGCCATAGTCTCGGCGTCCTCGGTCTGGTGGCGGCCCAGCTGGCGGGAGATGTAGTTACCGCTGCCCTGCCCGAAGAAAAAGCCGGTGGCCTGAATAATAGCCATCAGCGAAAAGACCACGCCCACCGCACCGGTGGCCGCGTTGGAGTGCATCAGCCCTACGAAGAAGGTGTCCGCCAGATTATATACCGCTGTCACCAGCATGGAGATGATGGTGGGCACCGCCATCTCACACACCAGCCTGCCCACCGGCTCGGTGGTCAGGTGACGGTATTTTTCTTCCTGAAGAAGATTAGCTTCTTTCAGGTGCTTTGTTTCATGAAGATGATGATTATGATACATAGAACACCTTATTTACCATCAGTTGACAAGGGCAGACACGCCTGTCATCGTGCCTTTTCGGCGCTTTTTGCCCTTTTCGCCTTGGCTTGCGCCAGCAAGCCTGCGTCTCAAAAAGCAAAAATCACTCGAAAATCCATCGCTGACAGGTGCGAAGCAGTTTTGCCGGAGCAGAAATGTGTTCAGACAAGAAAAGACCCGCAGGTAATACTTGCCGTATTGCAAGGGGCCTGACGCAGTATGAGCGTATTTCTGCCCGTCAAAACCGTGTTTGTCCTTGTTAACTGATGGTTTCTGTAAATTTTTTACTTAATCTTTATGATAACATGGTTTTTTCTGTAAATCAAGACCATTGACCGGCGGCGCGGCCTGCACTATAATAACAACAAAGAAGGAAAACTCTCGGAAAAAGGAGCTTGAAAGGTATGAACGAGATCTATGTGACCGGCCACCGCAACCCGGATACCGACTCCATCGTCGCCGCCATGTCCTATGCCGCGCTGAAGAACGCGCTGGGCGAAAAGGAGTATGTGGCGGTGCATCTGGGCGCCATCAGTGACGAGACCAACCGGATGCTGAAGCGCTTCGGCTTCAAGCCGCCCCGCTTTATCCAGAACGTCCGCACGCAGGTGCGTGATCTGGACTTTGACCGTCCGCCTTGTCTGGATTCCTCCGTCACCATGGATCGGGCGTGGCAGCTGATGCGCAGCCAGAAGATCTCCGCCATCCCCGTCACCAACGAGGACGGCACGCTGTACGGTATGCTGTCCGCCGGTGACATTGCCACCTTCAGCCTGAACACCATCGCCAACCCCGTGGTGGAGGAGGTTCCCATGTTCAACCTCCTCAGCGTTATCGAGGGACGCATCGTGGGCGAGGGCGGCGATCTGGTGGATACCCTGTCCGGCAGCGTGTCCATCGCTCTGCCCCAGAGCTGCGAGAACCTGCTGTTCGACAGCTCCGACAGCATCGTGCTGTGCGGCAGCCAGCCGGACATGATCCGCCGCGCGCTGGACATGCAGGTGGCCTGCCTGATCCTGTGCCAGACCGACGTGGATCCGGAGTGGATCAAGGACGCGGGCAAGACCTGCATCATCTCCACCCCCTTTGACGCCAGCCGCGTTCACCGCCTGATCTATCAGGCCATCCCCATCTCCCGGCCCTGCGCCACGGGGAATCTGATCTGCTTTCATCTGGACGACTACATCGACGACGTGCGTGAAGTCGTATTGAAGAGCCGCTACCGCTGCTACCCCGTGCTGGACGAGGAGGAGAAGGTAGTCGGCACCCTGTCCCGTTACCATTTGCTGCGTCCTCGCCGCAAGCAGGTGGTGCTGGTGGATCATAACGAGCTGTCCCAGACCGTGCCGGGCATCGAGCAGGCGGAGATTCTGGCCATTGTGGATCACCACCGTCTGGCGGATATCCAAACCCGTCAGCCCATCAACGTCCGCAACGAGCCGGTGGGCAGCACCAACACCATCATCACCTCCATGTATCAGGAGCACGGCGTCATGCCCTCGCCCCATATGGCGGGGCTGATGGCGGCGGCCATCCTGTCGGATACGGTCATGTTCAAGTCTCCCACCTGCACCAAGCGGGATATCGCCATGGCCGAGCGTCTGGCCCGCATGGCCCGTGTATCGCTGGACGAGCTGGGCCGTGAGCTGTTCGCCGCCGGTACGGTGGACGGCAAGTCCGCCGAGGAGCTGCTGCGCAGCGACTTCAAGGAGTTCCACATCGCCGAGCAGAACCTTGGCGTGGGTCAGGTGACATGCATCGATTCCGCGCACCTGATGGAGCGCAAGGACGATCTGCTGAAGGCTATGCGCCAGATGCGTCAGGAGCACGGCTACGATATGGTGATCCTGATGCTGACGGACGTTTTGCAGGAGGGCACGCAGCTGCTGTATATCGGCAGCGACGACGCCATCCGCAACGCCTTTGCCGTGGAGCCCAAGGACAACACGGTGTTCCTGCCGGGCGTCATGTCCCGGAAGAAGCAGGTCATCCCCATGCTGACCACGTTGTGGGGCTGAGAAGTACATACAAAGACCGCTGCGGTATTTCCGCAGCGGTTTTTTTGCGCCCGCGGAAGGGAAATCCCCGTTAAAATACCACAGAACGCCGCCGGAATGTCCCATCTCATTTTGGGAAACCCTGTACAATAGAATGGAACATATCAGACGACAGGGGAGGAGCCTATGCCGATCAATGTCAGAAGTGAGATAGGCGCGCTGGAGCAGGTGCTGCTGCACCGTCCCGGCGCGGAGCTGGAGCAACTGGTGCCCGGTGAGCTGGAGCGGCTGCTGTTTGACGATATCCCGTATCTGCGGGCCGCCCAGCAGGAGCACGACGCCTTTGCCGCCCTGCTGCGGGAAAACGGTACGCAGGTGGTGTATCTGGAGGAACTGATGGCCCAGACGCTGGCGGTGGATCCGCAGGTGCGCCGCCGGTTCGTCCGCCAGTTCATCGATGAGGGCGGCCGCATCGCCCGCCATTACCAGCCGGCGCTGTATGACTACCTGATGGCGCTGGATGACCGGGAGCTGGTGCGCCGCACCATGACCGGTGTCAGCGTGGAGGAGTTTCTGCCGGAGAGCCAGCAGGGCGCACTGGTGTCCATGACCCGCGGTAGCCATCGCTTTGTGCTGGATCCCATCCCCAATCTGTATTTTACCCGCGACCCCTTTGCCTGTATCGGCCACGGCGTCAGTCTCAACGCCATGTACTCCGCCACCCGCCGCCGCGAGACCATCTATGGTCAGTATATCCTGAAATACCATCCCGATTACGCCGGTCAGGTGCCTTTTTACTACCGGCGGGAGGATCCGTTCAGCATCGAGGGCGGCGATATCCTGAACCTCAGTCCCCGGCTGCTGGCGGTGGGCATGTCCCAGCGCACCACGCCGGAGGCCATCGAGACGCTGGCCCGGAACATCTTCCGGGATGAAACGGCCCAGATCCGCACGATACTGGCGCTGGATATCCCCGAGGTGCGGGCCTTCATGCATCTGGACACGGTGCTGACCCAGGTGGATCGGGATACCTTTACGGTGCATCCGGAGATATTGGGGACGCTGCGGGTCTATCACATCACCTCCGACGGCGGGGACGGCCTGCGGGCAGAGGAGCGCACCGGCACACTGGAGGACATTCTGGCCCGCGCGCTGGAGCTGCCCCGCGTGAAGCTGATCCGCTGCGGCGGCGGCGACCGGGTGGCCTCTGAGCGGGAGCAGTGGAACGACGGCTCCAACACCCTGTGCATCGCACCCGGCAAGGTGGTGGTGTACGACCGCAACTATGTGACCAACGCCATTTTGCGGGACAACGGCATCCAGGTGCTGGAAATGCCCAGCTCCGAGTTGTCCCGCGGGCGGGGCGGCCCGCGTTGCATGAGTATGCCCCTGCGCCGCGCTGCTGTAGAATGAGCATTTGAGAGGAGAGAGGAGAAATTATGGCTTTTACGTTACCGGAATATCATCATCCCGATTTCACCCGGCCCTGCTTTACCGCCGCGCCGGACGCCCGGTGGCAGGCGGCGGAGCGTGACGGCGTGGCCCCGGATGACTTCCACAGCACCTCCATGTATCCGGAGTATTTCAAGCTGGACGGCCAGTGGCGTCTGGCGGAGGAGAGCCGCATGGACGCCTGCGTGGTGCTGCGGCCGGATGGCCGTCTTGATACGGTGGAGGCCCGCAATCTCAAGGCGGGCGACCGGGTGATCGTGGGCCGCACCGAGCGGGGCGAGGAGGGCATCTATATGCACTGCGACGGCTTCGTGACGGAGGAGAGCGCCAACGATGACCAGTTCGTGTTTCGTCAGGGCCGCAGCCGCGAGACCTCCTACGCCAAGGACTACGACGATCTGGCGGCGCTGCTGCGCCACGAGCGGGAGCATGGCCGCATCGTCTGGGTCATGGGGCCTGCCTTCGCCTTTGACGCGGGCGCCCGCGCCGCCATGGAGGCCATGATCGCCAACGGCTACTGCCACGGTCTGCTGGCGGGCAATGCGCTGGGCACCCACGATCTGGAGGCGGCCTATCTCCACACGGCGCTGGGACAGGACATCTACACCCAGCGCAGCCAGCCCAACGGCCACTATCACCATCTGGACGTGCTGAACAAGGTGCGCCGCAGCGGCTCCATTCCCCAGTTCATCGCGGATCACCACATCGACAACGGCATCATGTACGGCTGCGTCAAGCACAACATTCCCTTTGTGCTGACCGGCTCCATCCGGGACGACGGCCCGCTGCCGGAGGTCTATGCCGATGTGTACGAGGGGGCATCCGCCATGCGCGACTTGGTGCGGGGCGCTACCACGGTCATCTGCCTTGCCACCATGCTGCATACCATCGCCACCGGCAATATGACGCCCTCCTTCCGGGTGATGCCGGACGGCACGGTGCGGCCCGTCTATCTCTATGCCGTGGATGCCGACGAGTTCGTGGTCAATAAGCTGCTGGATCGCGGCAGTCTCAGCGCCACCACCATGGTCACCAACGTACAGGATTTCATCACAAAGGTCGCCCGCGATCTGGGCGTTTACCCGCAATGAAAAAAGAATTGGGGCGCAATGCGCCCCAATTCTTTTTTCATATTTATAAAGCGTTCTCCTGCAATGCCACCTCCTGCCGGAAGGCACTGGGCGACATGCCGCGGAACCGGAGAAAGTTGCGGCTGAAGGTCTTGACGGTGTTGTACCCCACCTCGAAGGCGATGTCGGTGACGCTTTTCTCGGTGGTTTTCAGCAGCGTACACGCCCGGTTGATCCGCAGAAAGTTCAGGAAATCGGAGAAATCCTTCTCCACCTGATACAGAAGCAGCCCGTTCAATTCCTTTACCGACAGCCCGAACCGGGCCGCCGTGTGCTGGGGCGTCAGGTCGCGGGTGTAGTTGTGGTAGAGGTACGACACCACCTCATAGGCGGTGGGATCGTCCTGAATACCGCACAGCCCGCCCACCCGGCGATAGACCTCCCGAAATTCGCTGGCCTTCATGCCCAGACGGGCGGAGAACACCTTGCTGATATGAGAGCTGTCCACAAAGCCCAGAATCTCCGCCAGCTGCTCCATGGTCAGGTCGGTATACAAAAGGAAGCTGATGGACTTGCCGATGCGCATTTCGCCCAGCAGATCGAAGAAGGACAGCCCTGTGGTCTGGGTGATATAGGCGCTGATGGCGGACTCGCTGAGGAAGAACTGGCGGCTCAGCTGGGCCAGCGTCAGCTTCTCCCCCAGATGGGTATACATATAGTGGAGGATATCGCTCTTTTCGATGGCCTTCCGGGCCGGTTTGCCCCGGCTCTTGCCCAGCCGCAGAAAGGCGATCACCACCTCTGCCAGCTTGTTGGCGGTGTACAGCTCTGTCAGTGCGTCGCCCTCCGGGCGGTCGGTCTCCCGCCGCAGCTGTTCAAACAGCAGACGCAGCGTCTCCGTCTCCTGCGGCGTACACTGTACTACCGGCGCGGCGGCCATGTCATCCATAAGGCGCAGCGGCGTGCGGCCCGCCTGCCCCAGCGCCTTCACCGCCATGTTCACGTTGTCAAAGTAATAGGCCAGCAGGTAGTATTGCAGCGGCTCCTCCACCTGCACCACATCGGAGATCTGCCACGGCAGCACCGACACCAGTGTGCCCGGTTGCACCTCGTACTGCCGGTCCTGCAAAACGACGGTGCCGCGCCCGCCGGTAAACAGCCAGAAGCGGGACATCTGGTGGATCAGCGGCGTGGTGGGCGCGTCGATGGTCTCCACGGTGACCTTGCAGATCTGGCTGTAATCCGCCTGCGAGCAGTATAGATGCTGGATCGGCAGCGCTTTTCCGCTCATCCCTTCACCTCCGTTCCCTGTGTGTCCAGTGTACCATAGATGCCCTGTCTTTGCAAGGCAATTGACATTCCCGCCCCGCTGCGCTACAATATGTGGTATCTGAGTAGGGGAGGGGAACCATATGGACATTCACGGCTTGCAAAAGCTGACGCTGCTGGATTTTCCTGGCCATGTGGCCTGTACGGTGTTTCTGGCGGGGTGCGATTTCCGCTGCCCCTTCTGCCACAACGGCGGTCTGGTGCTGGGCGGCATGGAGCCGGTCATGGACGATGTCGGCCTGCTGGATTTCCTTCGCAAGCGGCAGGGCCTGCTGGACGGCGTGGCCGTCACCGGCGGCGAGCCACTGCTGCGGCCAGGGCTGCCGTCGCTGCTGCGGGCCGTCAAGGACTTGGGCTACGCCGTGAAGCTGGACACCAACGGCAGCCATCCCGCCGCCCTGCGCTCGCTGGTGGAGGAGGGGCTGGCGGACTATGTGGCTATGGACATCAAGAACAGTCCGGAGAAATATGCCGCTACCGTGGGCTTGCCGGATTTTGAGCTGACGCCTATCCGGGAGAGCGTTGCTTATCTGCTCTCCGGTGCGGTGGACTATGAGTTCCGTACCACCGCCGTGGCGGAGTTCCACGATGACGTTTCCTTCGAGGGAATCGCCCGGTGGATCGCCGGGGCGAAGCGGTACTACATCCAGTGCTTCACCGACCGGGACTCCGTGATCCAACTGGGACTCCACGCGCCGGAAAAGGCGCAGCTGGAGCACTGGGCGGACATCGTAAGGCCCTTGGTGCCCAGTGTGGAATTAAGAGGGGTGTAAGGCTGGATCAACATAAGCGGTATAATAGAATTTCGTAGGGGCGGGGTTTTACCCCGCCCGCCGTTCAACGAAAAGACATCTTGTACCGAGTGGGAGGGGCAGAGCCCCTCCCCTACGCATCCGATGCCAAATGTGGAATTAAGAGGCCACGAAATCTCCCCCTAAAATACCACCACATCTTGTGACGATTAGAAAATCTTATACACCAGATATAGGTATTTCACCTTGACAAGGCCCATATATGTGGTATACTTGGAGATGCGACTGACACAAGCCGCATCTCATTTTTATTTTCCGCCCCTGAGCGGGCGCTGCATACGAGAGAAGGAGGATCATCACATGTACCGGGTAACGAAACGAGACGGAACCATTGCCGAATTTGATATCGCCAAGATCAGCGCTGCCATTACCAAGGCCTTTGACGCCATGGGCAAGCAGTACCACCCCAGCGTCATGGACATGCTGGCCCTGCGTGTCACGGCGGAGTTCGAGCCCAAGATCAAGAACGAGCTGGTGGCCGTGGAGGACATTCAGGACTGCGTGGAAAAGGTGCTGTCCGAAGCGGGCTACGCCGACGTGGCCAAAGCCTATATCCTGTACCGCAAGCAGCGTGAGAAGGTCCGCAACGTGGGCAGCGCCCTGTTGAACTATAAGGATCTGGTGGACAACTATCTGCAGATCAACGACTGGCGCGTGAAGGAGAATTCCACCGTTACCTATTCCGTGGGCGGCCTGATCCTGTCCAACTCCGGCGCCATCACCGCCAACTACTGGCTCAGCGAGATCTATGATCCCGAGGTGGCCGAGGCGCACCGCAATGCCGACCTGCATCTGCACGACCTGAGCATGCTGACCGGCTACTGCGCCGGTTGGAGCCTGAAGCAGCTGATCCAGGAGGGCCTTGGCGGCGTGGTGGGCAAGATCACGTCCACGCCCGCCAGCCATCTGAGTACCCTATGCAACCAGATGGTGAACTTCCTGGGCATCATGCAGAACGAGTGGGCGGGCGCACAGGCGTTCTCCTCCTTCGACACCTATCTGGCACCCTTTGTCAAGGTGGACAATCTGAGCCAGAAGGAGGTCAAGCAGTGCATCCAGTCCTTCGTCTACGGCGTCAATACGCCCTCCCGCTGGGGTACGCAGGCTCCCTTTAGCAACATCACGCTGGACTGGACCGTGCCCCGCGACCTGATCGACCAGCCCGCCATCGTGGGCGGCCGTGAGCGTGACTTCACCTATGGTGACTGCCAGAAGGAAATGGACATGGTCAACAAGGCCTTCATCGAGATCATGATCGAGGGCGACGCCAATGGCCGCGGCTTCCAGTACCCCATCCCCACCTATTCCATCACCCGCGACTTCGACTGGAGCGAGAGCGAGAACAACAAGCTTCTCTTCGAGATGACCGCCAAGTACGGTACGCCATACTTCTCCAACTACATCAACTCCGATATGGAGCCCAACGATGTCCGTTCCATGTGCTGCCGCCTGCGCCTTGACCTGCGTGAGCTGCGGAAAAAGTCCGGCGGCTTCTTCGGCTCCGGCGAGTCCACCGGCTCCGTGGGCGTTGTCACCATCAACCTGTCCCGCATCGCCTATCTGGCGGAGAATGAGACCGACTTCTATGCCCGTCTGGACAAGCTGATGGACATTGCCGCCCGTTCCCTGAAGACCAAGCGCACCGTTATCACCAAGCTGCTGAACGCGGGCCTGTATCCCTATACCAAGCGGTATCTGGGCACCTTTGACAACCACTTCTCCACCATCGGTCTGGTGGGCATGAATGAGACGGGCCTGAACGCCAACTGGCTGCGGAAGGATCTGACCCATCTCGAGACCCAGCAGTTCGCCAAGGACGTGCTGAATCACATGCGTGAGCGTCTCAGCGACTATCAGGAGCAGTACGGCGACCTCTACAA
>CAVBAZ010000191.1:0-11456 GCA_963593515.1 Bacteroidaceae bacterium | reverse complement strand
GCAGTGGCGCAAGAGGAAAGTCGATTCGTCATACGAAGCGATAACAGCCATTCTCCGCGACCGCGAGGAAATAGGCTGCAAGTTTACAATGCAGAACAGCGTGTAGGAAGTCTTGAAACCTGCGGTTTCAAGCTGTCCTTTTGGGCACTTTTGGGACAGCGGCCAAAAGTACCTCGCGCTCGCAAGCGTGAAAGCCCCCAGAAAGGAGCCGACGATGAAAAGAAAGATCCTCCTATGTCTGGTAATTGTACTCATGTTAGGTGTTGCCGGAAACATGGTAATGACCTGGAAGAACTGCCACCTGACGGAGAGCGATACCCAGGAGATGACCGCAACCGTGGCGGAGGTCGTTTGCGAGACCGGCACATGGTCGATCCGCGTCACCGACCCGGACGGCACGCTGTCCATCTCTAGTGCCGTCAGTGAGAGCTTGTCCCCGGAGGCCATGCACTCCCTGCAGGCGGGACAGACGATCCATTTTCGCATGCAGCCGTCTTTTGCCAAAGCCTTTGCGGAAAGCGGCACGGGGCGGGCGGTGGCCCTGCGCACCGATACGCAGGACATCATCACCTTGGTCGATTATAACCGCGCCATGCAGGCTGCGTCATCCGGCGGCTGGCCGGTATGGGGCCTGCTGGAGGCCGGTCTGCTGGCGCTGACGGTCTATCTGGCGCGGAAGCTGCGGAAAGAAAAAGCCGCATCCACCCGCGGAGCATAATACCACGGGGCGGCGTTCATGACGCCCCGCCAACATCGTATATATTCCCCACACACCCGAAAGGAGATTCCTATGAACACCAACTGGAACGATCCCAATTTTCAAGGCTTCAAGGGCCAGAACCCTTTCCACCGGGCGGGCCATACGCCGAAGCCCCGCAAGGCCATCGGCACGCCCTTCGGCCGCACGGTGCTGAATCTGGCGGTGACGCTTTTGTTCGCGGCGGTGTATTTCTACGTCGCCCTGCCGCCCATCAGCCTGAAAGCACCGGAGTTCTATGCGTTTATCCTGCTGGCCTGCGGCGTGTATGGCCTGTGCGCCATCCTGACCTCCGGCTTTCAGGGCGACGGCGCAAAGGGCTACTTCAAATTTTTGAAAAAGCAGTGCCTGATCCCGCTGGTGCTGGCTGCTGCATTGGTGGCCACGGCGCTGATCGGCGGTATTCTGGGCTGGCAGGTGTTCCGGGCCGACAGCTACCGTGACCTGCTGACGGTGGAGACCGGTGATTTCGCCGCCGAGGTGGAGGAGATCTCCTTTGACCAGATCCCCATGCTGGACAGAGACAGCGCCGCCAAGCTGGGCAACCGCAAGCTGGGCGAGCTGGCGGACATGGTGTCCCAGTTCGAGGTGGCCGACAACTATACCCAGATCAACTACAAGGGCCGCCCTGTCCGGGTCATCACATTGCAATACGGCGACATCATCAAGTGGCTCAATAACCGCAAGGCCGGTCTGCCCGCCTACCTTATTATCGACATGGTGACCCAGAATGTGGAGGTGGTGCGGCTGGAGGAGGGCATCCGCTATACGCCCGCCGAGCATTTCAGCCGCAATCTGTACCGCTACCTCCGCTTCCACTATCCTACCTATATTTTCGACGAGCCTGCCTTCGAGATCGACGAGGAGGGCCGTCCGTGGTGGGTCTGCCCGCGGATCGACCGCACCATCGGCCTGTTCGGCGGCACGGATATCACCGGCGCGGCGCTGGTGAACGCCGTTACCGGCGAGACGGTGTACTACGATGTGGCGGATATCCCCTCGTGGGTGGATCACGTCTACACCGCCGAGCTCATTATCCAGCAGTACGATTATCACGGCACCTATATCAACGGCTTCTGGAACTCCCTGTTCGGTCAGCGTGAGGTGACCGTCACCACCGAGGGGTATAACTACATCGCCATCGGCGACGATGTATATATGTATACCGGCGTGACCTCCGTGGTGTCCGACGAGTCCAACGTGGGCTTCATCCTGTCCAACCAGCGTACCAAGGAGACCCGGTTCTACGCCGTGGCCGGTGCGGAGGAGTACTCCGCCATGGACAGCGCCGAGGGCCAGGTGCAGCAGATGAAGTACACCGCCACCTTCCCACTGCTGCTGAACGTGGCGGAGCAGCCTACCTATTTCATGGCGCTGAAGGACGCGGCGGGGCTGGTGAAGATGTACGCCATGGTCAACGTCAGCCAGTACCAGATCGTGGCCACCGGCGCCACCGTGGCGGAGTGCGAGACCAATTACCGGCAGATG
The DNA here is from genome assembly GCA_963593515.1 of Bacteroidaceae bacterium. Classification (GTDB taxonomy): domain Bacteria; phylum Bacillota; class Clostridia; order Oscillospirales; family Oscillospiraceae; genus Vescimonas. Next base: position 9,211 of record CAVBAZ010000191.1, on the reverse strand, counting down.
CTGCTGAACGCCAATCTCATTCAGGCGGAGGACAGCGCTCTGCCGGAGGATCAGCTGGCGCTGACCGACGCCCATACCGGGGCCATTACCGATATCCGCAGCGCCGTCATGGACGGCAACACCGTGTACTATCTGTGCATTGACGGCGCGTGGTACACAGGGAAGGCGGTGGATACGCCGGAGCTGATACTGCTGAACGTAGGTGACATGGTGACGGTGCGTTGCTACGCGGCGGCCGGCGGAATCGCCCAGCCGATCTACAGCATCGAATACAGCGCAGTCCAGCCCTCCGCGCCGGATGGTGTGGAGGATACAGCGGAGAGCGCCGCGTAAACAAGAAAAACCGGGCCCAACGGGCCCGGTTTTTGATATGTTTGTTTGAGGGCGGCCTCCGGCGGGCTACTTTCGCTGTGCGTTGCAAAACCAGATGGATGCTGCGGCAGCATAGCTGCCGAGATCGGATGCTAAAAATATGCCACCGGCATATTTTTTAACGCACCGACTGGAAAAGTAGCCAAAAGAGCCGGAAGAAACCAACGGTTTCTTCACTTCCTTGCGCGCTGTATATTGTGCAAATTGTGATCTTATACCACGCGTTCACGGGAAGTGGTTGTTATCGTTGCGTATGACGCATCGACTTTCTTCTTGCGCCGCTGCCGCTAACGTTATCGACGGTAGACCCAAACATGTTGTTCGTTATCGGCATTAGCGGCAGCGGCGCAGGAGCAGAGACGATTCGATGACAGAACGAAAAGGAACGGTCTGCGTGAACGTGTGGCAGGCAATTTCGGTTTTAGATAGTGTATAGCGCGCCGGAGGTTCCTTCCGGTGCTTTTGCCTACTTTTGTCACTGTTGACAAAAGTAGGTCGCGCTTACGGCGCGAAGTATTCCCTCGTCCCTGCGGGGACGAAATCCCTCTCACACCACTTGAAACACAAAAAACTTCAAATAATTCGTTTCCTCCACGCCCCAGAGGGTGGGATGGTCGGCGCACTGCTGGCGGGCTTCGATCTGCCGCAGCTGTACGCCCGCGTCACGGGCGGCGCTGTGGAGCATTTTGACAAACAGCTCCTCCGTGGCGAAGTGACTGCATGAGCAGGTGGCCAGATATCCGCCCCGGGGCAGCAGCTTCATGGCCCGGTAGTTGATCTCCTTATAGCCGCTCATGGCATTGTGGACGGTCTTGCGGCTCTTGGTGAAAGCCGGGGGATCGAGGATGATGAAGTCGTATTTCCGGGGCTGCTTTTCCAGCTCGGGCAGCAGGTCGAACACGTTGGCGGCCACGCAGTCCATCACACCGTCCAGGCCGTTGCGGCGGGCGTTCTCCGCCGCGCACTGCACGGCAAACTCCGACACATCCACGGCGGTGACGTGGGCCGCGCCGCCCTTGGCGGCATTCAGGGCGAAGCTGCCGGTGTGGGTGAAGCAGTCCAGCACCGTCTTGCCTCTTGCCAGCTTGGCCACGGCAAGGCGGTTATACTTCTGGTCGAGGAAGAAGCCGGTTTTCTGGCCGTTTTCAAAGTCCACCGTGTAGACGATACCGTTCTCCGTGATGTCCACAGTGGTAGTTTCCGGCGGCGTCTCGCCGGGCAGGAGATACCAGCCCTTGTTCTGCGCCATGCCCTCCCGCTCCCGCAGGGCTACGTCGTTGCGCTCGTAGATACCGCGGATGTCCTGTCCGTCCTCCTGCAGCGCCTTTGCCAGCAGAGGGAACAGGCGATCCTTGATGCGCTCCATGCCAAGGCTCAGGGTCTGGGTCACCAGTACGGACTCGAACCGGTCCACCGTCAATCCGGGGAACAGATCGGCCTCGCCGAAAATGACGCGGCAGCAGCGGCTGTCGGTCTCGCCCATGACGGTCTTGCGGTAGTCCCATGCGTAGCGGACGCGGCGCTCCCAGAAGGCGTCGGAAAAGTCGTCGTTGGCGTTGCGGCTGAGAAGCCGTACGCGAATTTTGGAGTGGCTGTTGTAGAAGCCGCAGCCCAGCCAGCTGCCCTTCCGGCTCACCACGTCCACCAGTGCGCCGTCCTCCGGCGTGCCATCCATGGCGGTCACTTCGCCCTCATAGACCCACGGGTGTCCTCCTGTCAGGGCGGCCTCCCCCTTGGGGGTGATGGTGATCTTGGGATAGGGACGCAGTGCTTTCATGGCGGTTCTCTCCTGTCGTGTGAATGATAATTTATTATAACACATTCTTTTCTCGCGTGCCACATATATATGAGGGAGAAACCGAAAAAGGAGAAGCGCCATGCCCAATATATATTTAAGTCCAAGCACACAGGAATATAATCCCTACATCACCGGCTCCGGCAGCGAGGAATACTGGATGAACCGGATTGCCGACGCCATGGAGCCGTATCTGCGGGCCAACACCATTCGCTTTACCCGCAACACGCCGGAGATGACCGCTGCGTCCTCTATCGCGCAGGCGGCACGGGGCAGCTATGACTTCTATCTGGCCCTGCACTCCAACGCCAGCGGCGACGGCAGCAGCGAGGGCCGGGTGCGGGGCATCATCGCCTTTTACTATCCCACCAGCACCAACGGCAGGCGGGCCGCCAACATCTTCGTGGAGAACCTGAAAGAAATTTACCCCCTGCCCGCACTGGTGACGGCCCGCGCCACCACGGCGCTGGGGGAGGTGCGCCAGCCCAAGATGCCCGCTGTACTGCTGGAGATCGGCTACCACGACAACACCGCCGACGCGCTGTGGATACAGGAGAACGTCCAGAACATCGCGGAGAACCTCTCACGCTCCATGACGGAGTATTTTGCCCTGCCCTTCATCTATCCCATGACGCCCCGGACGGGAACGGTGGTCACCGAGGAAAGTGCACTGAATGTACGCGCCCTCCCATCTCTCAGCGGGCAGGTGGTGGGAAGCGTGCCCCGTGAGGCGCAGCTGACGGTATACGGCCAGTATGATGGCTGGTACAGCATGGGCTACGGGAACCTTGCAGGCTATGTGCGGTCGGACTATGTGCGGGTATAGGCAGATTCGACAAAATGTTTTTCCCGCGCGGACAAATTTTTCACAACAGTATGTTTTTCTTCTTGACAGTTTACCGTAATAAGGGTAGAATTATGAAGGATTATTATCAGACGATTTAGGGGAATTGTCTGATTATTTTCTGAGGACAGCCACCATCCCCATCCCCGCTTGTCCCCGGATGGAGGGCGATTGTCCGGATACACCATATTTACAGGAGGAAACCATGATCAAGATCGTTTACGCGGTGCTCATTGCCGTGGCGACGTTCGGTCTTGGCATCCTCACTTGTATTCTGATCTACCGGCAGAAGCAGAAGCGCGACCAGGCCAAGATCCAGGACGCTGAACAGGAAGCGCTGCGCATCGTCAACGAAGCCATCAAGAATGGCGAGAGTAAGAAACGCGAAGCATTGGTGGAGGCGAAGGAGGAGATCCTGCGCTCCAGAAATGAATACGAGAAGGAAGTCAAGGAACGCCGCGCCGACCTGCAGAAGCAGGAGCGCCGTTTACAGCAGAAGGAAGAAAATCTCGATCATAAGACCGAGCAGATCGAGAAGAAGGAAGAAGCATTGGCCGCCAAGCACGCTGCCGCCGACCGTGAGCAGGAGGAGATCAAGCTCATCAAGCGCAGCCAGACTGAGATGCTGGAGCGCATCTCCGGCTTTACCGCCGACGAGGCCAAGCAGTACCTGATCGCGCAGGTGGAGTCCGAGGTCACCCACGAGACTGCCCTGAAGATCAAGGAGATCGAAGCACTCGCCAAGGAAGAAGCCGACACCCGCGCCCGCGAGATCGTGGCCACCGCCATCCAGCGCTGCGCCGCCGACCATGTGGCCGAGATCACCGTCAGTGTGGTACCCCTGCCCAATGACGAGATGAAGGGCCGCATCATCGGCCGCGAAGGCCGCAACATCCGCGCCATCGAGACGCTGACCGGCGCCGATCTCATTATCGACGATACCCCCGAGGCCATCACGGTGTCCTGCTTCGAGCCGGTACGCCGCGAGGTGGCACGCCTTGCTCTGGAAAAGCTGATCGCCGACGGCCGCATCCATCCCACGCATATCGAGGAGATGGTGGAGAAGGCCAAGCGCGAAGTGGATGCCGTCATCCGCTCCGAAGGCGAACGCGCCGTGCTGGAGACCGGTGTCCGCGGCCTGCATCCCGAGCTGCAGAAGCTGCTGGGCCGTCTGCATTACCGTACCAGCTATGGCCAGAACGTGCTGCAGCACTCCATCGAGGTGTCCCATATCGCCGGCATGATGGCCGCCGAGTTGGGCGCCGATGTCCACGCCGCCAAGCGTGCGGGTCTGCTGCACGATATCGGCAAGGCGCTGGATCACGAGTTTGAAGGTACCCATGTGTCTCTGGGTGTGGAGTACGCCCGGAAGTACAAGGAAAAAGAGGAGATCGTCCACGCCATTCAGGCCCACCACGGCGACGTGGAATGCAAGACGCTGGTGGCATGTCTGGTGCAGGCTGCCGACGCAATCTCCGCCGCCCGTCCCGGCGCACGCCGTGAAAACCTTGAGAACTACATCAAGCGTTTGCAGAAGCTGGAGGAGATCACCGGCACCTATCCCGGTGTGGAAAAGAGCTATGCCATTCAGGCGGGCCGTGAGGTGCGCGTGATGGTGAAGCCCGAGCAGGTCAGCGAGGATCAGATGGTCATTCTGGCCCGCGAGCTTGCCAAGCGTATTGAGAACGAGTTGGAATACCCCGGCCAGATCAAGGTCCATGTGCTGCGTGAGACCAAGGTCGTGGAATACGCCAAGTAAACAAAAACAAAGCTGTGCGACACCCTCCCCTGGGGTGCCGCACAGTTGTATCTAGGGAGGGATATGCCATGACAAAGAGAGTATTGGCCCTGCTGCTGGCGGCCTGTATGCTGCTGCCGGTGCTGACCGCCTGCGGCGGCGATAAGCAGCCGGAAAACACGCCGCAGGTCAGCGGTCAGAACCAGCCGCAGATGCCGAAGGATGACGGCTTTTCCACCTCCGTCGGCGGGCGGGTGGAGGACACGGAGGGTCTGGTAACGGAGGAGCAGAAGCGGCTGATGACCCGGCTGCTGACCGACTGGTACACCGACCTCGCCCTGTTTGACGAGCCGCAGCTGGGCGGACTGTTCGCCGATGAAAAGGACGCCGCTATGCACGAGGCGTCCATCCGCACCCTGACCGCTATCCGGCAGCAGGCGTTGACCGACCTGCGGATGCGGGACGTGGACTTTGTGCTGACCGTCACCAAGGCGGAGCCCTCCACCGAGGAGGACGCCGTGGAGGGACAGGTACATATCGAAGCCAACGAGACCACGGTGATGCACTTTGCCGCCACGCCCGACGTGGACAGCAAAATGTACGATGTGCCCCATATCTTTGAGCTGGTGCCTGCGGAGGGCGGCGGCTGGCTGATCAAGCACCATGAGGCCGACGATAACCCCTATTTCAGCCTGACCTATGAGGAGGGCGCGGCGGTGGACGGGCGGCTTCAGCAGCTGCTGCGGGCTATTGAGCGACGGCAACTCCAGCGGCAGGAGACGACGATGGTGACGCTGACGTGCGACCATCCCTATGACCGTGCCGCGGCGGAGCAGTACATGCGGCAGTATGACCACCAGCGGAATGACCGGTGGTACGCCTATGACGATGTGGGCGGCAACTGCATGAACTTCGGCTCGCAGGTGCTGCTGGCCGGCGGCATCCCCATGGACGAGGAGGGCGGCAGCAAGTGGTTCTGGCGCGGCCAGAATGACCTTGACCTGTCGTGGATCAACGTGGGCCGGTTTTACAGCTACGCCCGCGAGAACCGGGGCTATGGCCTTGTGGCGGACACCGAGGCCAATTACTACACCGGAGGGGTGGGGGATATCCTGATCCTCGGCCCTGACGGCGGCCATAACCACACCACCGTCATTTCCGGCATCGTCCGGAACGAGCTGGGCGAGACAGTGGACTATCTCCTGTGCTCCAACACCACCAACTATACGGACTTCCCGGCGGGCGCATACTATTATACCAGCCACCGGCTCATTAAAATTTACGGCTGGAACGATATGCCGGCGGAGTAAAAAACAGCTATGAAAAAGCCTCCCTTGTGCAAAGGGAGGCTTTTTCATATACCATCAGCGGAGTTGCGCGGGTTTCATGTGTTATCCTTATCAATGGGCCGCCTCCGCAGTATCCGCATCAGGCGTTTGCCGTTGAAGGGAATCAGCGGGTAGAGATACCCCTTGCCCACCACCGGTTTGGTGGAGACGATCAGCAGTACCGTACCCACCACACCGGCGCCGAAGCCCCACCAGTCCCAGAAGAAGATCAGAATCAGCAGTACCATCCGCACCAGCTTACAGGCGTAGCCCATCTCATAGCTGTGCTGGGCGTAGCCCGCCACCGCCACAAAGGCCATATACACCAGCACCTCCGGCACCAGCCACCGGGCCTGCACGGCGAAGTCTCCCAAGATCAACGCTCCCAACATACTAAAGGAGTTGCTGAGGGCATCCGGTGTGTTCAGCGACGCCAGCTTCAGGATGTCCACGATGAACTCCACCAGCAAGAGCTGCACGATCAGCGGCACGAAATACTCATCCTCGATCAGCAGAAACTCCAGCTCCTCCGGCAGCACGTCGCCGTTTTTCACCAGCAGATACCACAGCGGCGTGATGAACACCGTCAGGAACAGCACCACCAACCGCACGATCCGCAGGTATGTGCCGATCAGCGGTGGGAAGTAATAGTCGTTGATCTCCTCGGCGAAGCTGAACAGTGTGGTGGGCAGCAGCATCACCGAGGGAGTGTTGTCGATCATCAGCAGGATGCTGCCCTCCATAACGCTGGCGGTAGCCACATCCGGCCGCTCAGTATATCGAATTTTCGGAAACGGGTTCCACCATTGGGGAGGAACGATACATTCTGCAATGGATTCCTGACTCATGGCAATGGAGCGCACGTCGATGCTGTCCAGCTTCTGCCGCAGCTGCCGCAGGTGCTGTTCATTGGCCTCGCCCTTCATATAGACCAGCGCCACGTCGGTCTGGGACCGCCCGCCCACCTGATGGCGCTCCAGCGTCAGGGCCGGGTCGCGGATACGGCGGCGCAGCAGGGCAGCGTTGGCCATGATGCTCTCCACAAAGCCGTCGTGGCTGCCCCGCAGCACCTTGCTGGTGTCCGGTTCCTCCACGCCGCGGGTGGGGTACTCTTTGGCGTCCATCAGCACGCCGCCTGAATAGCCGTCGATCACCAGCAGCGTCTTTCCCGCAAAGACCCCTACCACCATGCTGTGTACGTCCGTCTCCGCCGCCGCGTCCGGCACGGTGACATAGTTTGTCAGAAACGTTTCCAGATCCGGCACCTTTTTCAAATCGCCAATGGCCATCAGCCGCCCGATCATCCGCTCAATCAGCATATCCTCGGCATAGCCGTTTACCACCCACAGCCGGGCCTGCCGTCCGCCCACCTGTAAGCTGCGGCCCACCATATCAAAATTCCGTCCCACACCCAGCAGGTCGTCCAGCTGAGCCGTCCGGGTCTCAAAATCCACCATAGGCATCCTCCTCCGTTTTCCATGTAGTATGGGTGGAAAATGGGAGGATTATGCAAAAGGCGTGGCCCGCAGGGCCACGCCAAAGAAAAGTGAAAAGAGAAGAGAGAAAAGTGAAAAACTTTGGTGTGCCGCTGCGCGGCACCATTTCAATTATGCCGCCTGCGGCGGCATACCGTAACTCTTCACTATTCACTTTTCACTCTTCACTGGCCGCTGTAAGGCGGCTTTTCATTCGTTGCTATACAAAATATCCCGTGCCACAGGAGCATAAAACAGCTTCTCCGCTTCCGCGAAATCGTGGGTCTGGCCCATGATCCACATGAGTTTGGCCACCGCCGCCTCCGTGGTCATGTCATAGGCCTCCAGCAGCCGCAGCGTCTGCTTCAGATGGCCGCCCACATGGTACACCGTCAGGTCGCTGCCCTCGTTGGGCACCTGCGTGGTCATGACGATGATCTTGCCCCGCTCCACGGCGGCGCGAAGAATTTCGTACAGGTTGCCGTACTCCGGTAGACCGCCCACGCCGAAACTCTCAATGATAAGTCCGTCGTAGCGCTGGGTCATGAACTCCACCAGCTCCGGCTTTGTACCGGGGATCAGCTTCAAAAGCCCTACATTATCGTCCAGCTTGTCGTAAAATATCGGCTTCTCCGCCACCGGGCAGGACATATACTGTAAAAGATGGTCGTCCTGCACCATCGCCAGATCAGGGTAGTTGACGCTGGAGAACGCCTGAAAGCTCTTGGAGCAGGTCTTGCGGGCGCGGGTGCCCAGAATGACCTTGCCGTTAAAGACGATCTGCACGCCGCCGCAGCCGCGGCAGGCATAGAAAAAGGCGTCGGTCAGATTCCGCTTGGAATCGGTGCCGTCGAACCAGATGGGCTTCTGCGCGCCGGTCAGCACGATGGGCTTGGGGCTGCCCTGCACCAGATAGCTGAGGGCCGCCGCCGTGTAGGCCATGGTGTCGGTGCCGTGGCTGATGACAAAGCCGTCATAGCGGTCGTAGCTCTCCCGGATAGCGTCGGCCACCCCCAGCCAGTGGCGGGGCTCCAGATTGGTGCTGTCCAGGCTGTACACCTGAATACAGTCCACATGGCACAGCTCGCCCACCTTGGGGACGAAGGACAGCAGCTGCGTGCTGTTCAGCTCCGGGGTCAGGCCCTCCGGCGTCATTTCGCTGGCGATAGTGCCGCCCGTGCCGATCATCAGAATATTCTTCATAACCTCTCCCTTTGGCGGAAGGCTCCGCCGGTTTTATATGTCGCGGTTTTCCATGGCGGCCAGCGCAAAGCGCACCGCCTGCTGGAGCTTCCGCCGCTCCGTCTCGTCCTGCGCGGCGTCGTACCTCTCCCGCATTTTCTGCAAAAACAGGCCCCGCAGGGAATCCTCGCCGCAGCCGTCCCAGATATCCCGCCGCACCGTAGTACGGTCCCGCACCTCCAGCGCGTAGAACCGGGACGCCAGCTCCTCCGTGACCGCCGGGATATCCACGCCGCCGTCGGTCTCGCCGGCCAGCAGGATACGATAGATATCCGCTTCCGTATTTTGGGGCAGCGCCGCACGGATGGCCGCCAGCGGCTCCAGCTCCGTCACGTCCACCGTCAATATCTCATACCGCCGCAGGGCAAAGGGGGCGAACCGCAGCTTCACGCTGCCCTTGTCCACCTCACCCATCAG
>CAVBAZ010000190.1:0-28297 GCA_963593515.1 Bacteroidaceae bacterium | reverse complement strand
GCAGTCCGGAGATAGCCCGGATGGTGCTGTTATTGTCCAGGCCATAGCTGGCCATGTTGGTCACACAGGAGGGAAAGGCGATCAGCATACCGGCCAGCACGCCCAGCAGCAGCATTTTGCTGACGGGCAGGCTGCTCTTTTTTACGCCAGCTTCGGCGTAGTTGGCCGCGATCTCAGCAGGAGCAAACAGATTCATTCTAAGCCCTCCTTACGCCAGTGTGCGCTCGGCGGCCTCCACCACATGACCGATCAGCACGGAGGTGGTCACAGCGCCCACGCCGCCGGGCACGGGGGTGATGGCCTCGACGATAGGCTCCACCTCGGCGAACACGGCGTCGCCCGCCATGCCGCCCTTGCCCTTGGAGGTCACCTTGTCGGGATCCCAGTTCATGGACACGTCGATGACGATCTGGCCGGGACGGACATAGTCCTTGGTCAGGCTCTTCAGCACACCGGCGGCGGACACCAGAATGTCAGCCTCGCGGGCCACTTCCTCCACGTTCCTAGTCTTGGTGTGGCACACGGTAACGGTGGCGTTCTTGCCCAGCAGCATCATGGCGGCAGGCTTGCCCACCACCAGAGAGCGGCCGATCACGACAGCCTTCTTGCCGGTGCAGTCGATGCCGTAGTAGTCCAGGATCTCCATGCAGGCCTGAGGGGTGCAGGGTGCAAAGCCCAGCTTCTTGCCCATGAACACACCGGCGTTGGACAGGTCGGTCATAGAGTCAATATCCTTGCAGGCGGCCAGATGGTTGCAGATCTCGTCCTGATCCGCCTTCAGGTGCTTGGGCAGGGGGCGGAACAGCAGGCAGCCGTGGATGCTGTCGTCGGCGTTGATGGCCTCGATCTGGGCGATCAGCGCCTCCTTGGTCACGTTCTCCGGCAGCAGGAACTTCACCACGTCCACGCCGATCAGCTCGGCACGGGAGGTAGCGCCCTTCTCATAGGACAGGTCGGAGGGGTTCTCACCGCAGCGGACGATGGCCAGCTTCGGCATAACGCCCTTTTCCTTCAAAGCCGCCACGCGCTGCTGCAGCTTCTCGTTCATGGCGGCGGTGACTTCTTTACCCAGTAATTGCTTTGCCATATTCTTTTCCTCCCTTATTTGAAGAAACCGGCCTTGACGGTCTCGAAAATGCCGTCGGCCTTCTTGCCGTACACGTCCAGCATGGTCAGGCACTTGGCGTTCATCTCCTCCGCCACCTCACGGTTGAGCAGGGTCTTGGTGTTGATGAACACGTTCAGGGACGCCGCCTGCAATGCCGCCTTTACGATGGTTGCGCCGCAGCCCGCGTCGGACACTGCCAGACGGGAGCCCTTCTCGGCGAACACGGCGATGGCGTCGATGGCCTCGCAGCACAGCTCCATGATGTGCATGGGAACCTTGCAGGCAGTGATGGTGGCCTCCTCCATGATGCGGGGCCGGTCGGGGTCGTCCTTGGGGATGCCGTAGGCGTTGGCCAGCGGGATAAATCCCTCGGCGTCGGCGGGCACCTGATCCAGCAGCTCGGTCTGGAGGGCGTCGCACTTTTTCTGCAATGCGATGATCTCCGCCTCCACGTCGGCATACTTCTTCTTGCCCACGGTCAGGGAGCCGACCATGTTGCCCAGCGCCGTACCGATGGCGGCCACCAGCGCGGACGCGCCGCCGCCGCCGGGAGCAGGCTCGTTGGAAGCCAGAACCGTGACAAACTCACGGCAGGATTTGGTGGTATAATCCATAGTTTTCTCCTCGTTATAATTCGGTGAAAAATTTTCTCTCAAAGGGAAAAGCTCCGGCGGCTTGAAGCCGCCGGAGCTTTCTTGCATGCAGTCAGGCCGCAAACCTTCTTGGCAATGAAATCGAAGATTTCATGCCAGTTTTTTTAAAACAAACCGCTGACCTTGCCGGTCTCGGTGTCCACGTCGATGCGGCGATAGGCGGGGTTGGCCGCAGTGCCGGGCATCATGGAGATGGTACCGGCCATGGGGCACAGGAACTTGGCGCCGCCGTACTCCAGAATGTCGCGGACAGCCAGACGCCAGCCGGTGGGCACGCCCTTCTTGCTGGGATCGTCGGACAGGGACAGATGGGTCTTGACCATCATGGTGCAGTAATCGGCGTACTTGGGATCGCTCTCGAAGCGCTTGGCCTTCTCCACCGCCAGAGGCGCCCAATCCACGCCGTCAGCGCCGTAGACCTCCTTGGCGATCAGCTCAACGCGCTGACGCAGGGGCATATCCAGATCGTACAGGAACTTGACGTTCACGGGCTCCTCGCAGGCCTCCACAACGGTCTTGGCCAGCTCGATGGCGCCCTCGCCGCCGAAGCGCCAATGGTTGGACTCGGCGCAGCGGATGCCGCGCTCCTGGCACAGCTTCTTCAGCAGGGCGATCTCGGCGTCAGTATCGGTATAGAAGCGGTTGATGCAGACCACGGGGTTGATGCCGGACTTCTTGATGGTGTTCACGTGGTGGAACAGGTTGCAGGTGCCCTTCTCCAGCAGTTCCAGATTCTCCTCGGTGTACTCCTTGGGCAGCGGTGCGCCGGGGGTGACCTTCGGGCCGCCGCCGTGCATCTTCAGGGCGCGGACAGTGGCAACCAGCACGGACACGTTGGGCGTCAGGCCGCTGAGGCGGGTCTTGACGTTCCAGAACTTCTCGAAGCCGATGTCGGCGGCGAAGCCGGACTCGGTAACATGATAGTCAAACAGCTTCAGGGCCAGACGGTCGGCGATGACGGAGGACTGGCCGATAGCGATATTGGCGAAGGGGCCGGCGTGGACCAGAACGGGCTGGTGCTCCACGGAGTAGCACATGGTGGGGTTAATGGTGTTGCGCATCCATGCGGTCATTGCGCCGGCGACCTCCAGATCCTCGCAGGTGACGGGCTCGCCGCTGCGGGAGTAAGCCACAACGATCTTGCCGATACGCTCACGCAGATCCTTCAGGTCGCGGGCCACGGCCAGAATGGCCATCAGCTCGGAGCCAACGGCGATGCCGAACTTGGACTCCATCATGAAGCCGTCCAGACGGCCGCCGATGCCGATGATGATGTTGCGCAGGCCCTGTGCGCAGAAGTCCATGACCCAGCCCATCTCAACGCGCTTGGGATCGATATCCAGACGCTTCAGGCCCTTGGCGGCCAGCCACTCGTCGTTGTTGTTGCGCTCGTGCTGCATACGGGCGTTCAGAGCCACCATGGCCAGGTTGTGGGCGTTCATGATGTCGTTGATGTCGCCGGTCAGACCCAGAGAGAACTCTGTCATGGGCATCAGCAGGGCGTTGCCGCCGCCGGCAGCGGTACCCTTGACGTTCATGGTGGGGCCGCCGGAGGGCTGACGCAGGGCGCCGCCCACGTTCAGGCCCAGCTTGCCCAGACCCTCGATCAGGCCCAGGGACACGGTGGACTTACCCTCGCCGAAGGGGGTGGGGGTGATGGCGGTCACTTCGATGAACTTACCGTCGGGCTTATCCTTCAGGCGGTTCATGACCTTGATGAAGTCGATCTTGGGAGTCTTGCCGTAGGGGATGATCTCCTCGGGCAGCAGGCCCAGCTTCTCGCGGAAATATTCCACAGGGGGGAGTGCCTTTTCCGCCTCTTCGGCGATCTGCCAATCCTTATAGATGGTAGGATCCAGCGTCACGTGGCCGTTGGCGTCAACATACTTGCCGTCTTTGAATTCGATTGCCATGGTAGTTCCTCCTTGTTATCCTCAGGTCGTCCCTGAAATAATATATCTTTCTTCCGGCGTCCCTCAACGCCGGTAGATCACTGGGTGATTTGGGCGCTGCGGCGCACCACATCGGTGGCCTTGTCCCGCAGCATCTGCTGGCGGACAACGGTCAGAAAGCCGTTGTCGAAATAGGGCTTGAGATCCTCGGCGCTCATGTGATTATCGGCGCAGATGCGCTCAATGGCGGCGTTCATCTCCTCGTCGGTGACGGTCAGGTTCTCCAGCTGGGCGATCTTCTCCACCGCCTTCTGGGTACGGAAAGCCTCCAGCGCGTCGGGCCGCATATCCTCCCGCAGCTTCTTCTCGTCGCTGCCGGTGAACTGGCAGTAGGCCTCCAGCGTCAGGCCCTTCTGGGCCAGCTGGGCGGTCAGGGTTTCCATCTGGGCCTCCACCATGCGGTCCAGCTCCTCGTCGGTGGGCTGCTCCTCCACGGTGGCGGCGGCCTGATGCATCAGCTGCCAGCGCAGCTCCTGCTCGGCCCGCTCGTTATAGTAGTCCTGCAGCGCCTTGCCCATATTTTCCCGCATCTGCTCCATGTTCTCGCACTGGCCGATCTCCTTAGCGAAGGTGTCGTCCAGCTGGTAGCTGTCATGGGTGCGGATCTCATGAACGTGGCAGCGGAACTCAGCGGGCTTTCCCGCCAGCTCCGGGGCGTGATACTCGGTAGGGAACGTGACAGTCACCACCACATCGTCGCCGATGTTGGCGCCCACCAGCTGCTCCTCGAAGCCGGGGATAAACATGCCGCTGCCCAGCGTCAGTGTCTTCTTTTCGGCGGTGCCGCCGGGGAACTGGACGCCCTCGGAAAATCCGGCATAGTCCAGCACCAGCTCGTCGCCCACTGCCGCAGCGCGGCCGGTAACAGGGATAATGCGGGGATTGGCCTGCAAAAGCCGCTGCAGCTGGCGGTCAATATCCGCAGCCGTCGCCGTCACATGCTCCAGCTTGCCTTGCATGTTCAGATAGGTAAAACTCATGCTCTTTTAATTCCTTTTCATCTCTTGTCGGATGGCGGAGATCAGAATATCCCCCGCCACCACGCGGTCCTCCGCGGAAAAGCCGGAGGCAAAATTGTCGGAATACAGGATCTGGCTGGAGGGCGGAAATTCCTCGTCCCCGGCGTAGATCATGATCTGCATCCGGTAGCCCCCCAGAAACGCGAAGCCATAGCCCGCGTCCCCGTGGGACAGCTTCTCTCCGCCCATCCGCTCACAGGCGGCGGCGAAGGCAGGCACCTGGGTGCCGAAGGTGAAGGCTGCCCGCGTCAGGCAGCGGCCCGTATAGGGCGTGATGTACAGCTCGCCCCAGGGCATCTCCCGGAAGGTCTTATAGCCCAGCGACAGCGCCGCCTGCCGTCCCTCCAGCAAATACCGCAGCAGGAAGGTCTGGCAGGGCAGGTTTGCCAACGCGAAGGCATCCTCCCGCTCCGCCGTGATGGCGTATTCCGGCCACGCGATACGGTAGGTGCTGTTCAGCAGCTGCACCGTAAAGCAACCTTTCTCGAAGGACACGCCGCAGCGCTTTGCCGCCTCCTGTGGGTCAAGCTTCTCAAAAAGTGCCAGATAATGGGAAAACGGCACCTCTTCCTTATTGTTTTGTATTTCCATCGGTCACTCCTGTACGCTGGACGGGAACAGTTCCTTATTGGTATGGGGCAGGAAGCAGGCCGCCACAAATTCCTCCATGTACTTCGGCTCGGTGGACAGCTCCAGATAGGTCATGTTGCTGGCCAGTTCGTGTACCTTCTCCTCCGCCGCAGTGGACAGCACCAGCGCGTAAGCGCCCGCCAGCGAGGAGTTGCCGATGTACTGGAACAGCGTACGGTCCACATCCGGGAACATACCGATGCGCACGGCGTTCTCCATGTTGATGCCGCTGCCGATGCCGCCCGCCACGTAGATATGCTCCAGCACGGACACGTCCATGTCCAGCGAGGACAGCATAATGTGGATAGCGGAGAAGATCGCGCCCTTGGCCCGGATGAAGCACTCAATATCCACCTCGGTAATGGCGATTTCCCGGCCGGTGTCGCTCTCATTGCTGAAAGCCAGCACATAGCGGCCCATGCCGTGCTCATCCCGGAGGATACGGCGGTTCTCCCGCACAAAGTGTCCCTTGGCGGAGATGGCGGAGGTGCGGTACAGCTCGGCGATCACGTCGATGATGCCGCTGCCGCAGATGCCTACCGGCTTCTGGCCGGCCTTGCCCACGATGGACAGGGTAGGCTCCAGCGTCTCCCGGTCGATGGTCACGGCTTCCACCGCGCCGTCGGTGGCGCGCATGCCGCAGGAGATGTCGCCGCCCTCGAAGGCGGGGCCCGCGGAGCAGGCGCAGGACATCATAAAGTCCCGGTTGCCGAACACGATCTCGCCGTTGGTGCCAAGGTCGATGAACAGAGAGAACTCATCCTTGTCCCAGATGCGGCTGGTCAGCGTACCGGCGGTGATATCGCCGCCCACATAGGAGCCGATATTGGGCGCCAGCACCACCTTGGCGTCGGGGTTAGCCACAAACCGGATATCTCCAGCTTTCAGACCGTTCCAGTGGAAGAAGGTGGGGATGTAGGGCTCCATGCGGACAGGATCGGCGTCCACGCCCAGCAGCAGATGATTCATGGTGGTATTGGAGGCCACGCAGCACCGCAGGATGCGGTCGGCGTCCACCTTGGCGCTGGCGCACAGCGCCCGCGTCAGGGGCTGGAGGGTCTCCTCCACGATGGCCTTCTGCAGGCGCTCCACGCCGCCGGGCCGTCCCTGCTCCACGATGCGGTTGATAACATCCGCGCCGTAGCGGATCTGGCCGTTGCCGCCGCTGCCCTTGGCCAGCAGCCTGCCGGTTTTCAGGTCGGTGATCACCGCCGAAACGGTGGTGGTGCCGATGTCGATGGCAAGGCCGCACATAGGCTGGGGCTCATTGGCATTCCGCACGTCCATAGCCTGAAATACGCCGTCTTTCAGCGTACCGGCCACGGCCACATGGAAACCACTTTCACGCAGCACCCGCGCCAGCTTATGTACCGTGGGATAGCTCAGGCACACCTTATCGCAGCCCAGCGCCGCCTCCAGCGCCATGGTCAGCCGCTCAGTATCGGGCATGGTGTCCTCCAGCGTGGGCTCCTCCATGGTGACCTCCGTCTCCACGAAGTCGTTGCTGAAATCCACGCCCGCCGCCTTCAGATCCTCCTCCAGCCGGGTGAAGATGGCCACCTCCTCGCCAGTGGACAGATCGGCGGTTTTCATGCGGCTCTGATAGGCGGAGGCGATGTCCGGCACCATCACGGTCACGTCGGAGCTGACCTTGCTGGCACAGCTCAAGCGCCAACCGGCGGCGTAGTCCTCGTCGGTGATGTGGCTGGTCTGTAAGCCCTCCACGGTGCCCTCCAGCAGCTTCACGCGGCACTTGCCGCAGGAGCCGTTGCCGGAGCAGGGCGCGTCGATGGCCACATTGGCGGCACGTGCCGTTTCCAGCAGCGTTTCGCCGGGCGCGGCGGTGGCGATCACCGGCGCCGCGCCGTTTTCAAAGGTAAAGGTGACCTGATACATATCGTTCTCCTTTGGGTCGCGTTTTCCTGTGAGGGCGGCACCTGCCGCCCTCACAGGGGGAATTGGTTACATCAGGGGCTCCATGCCCAGCACGGGATGATTCTTCTCCGTCAGGAAGTTCATCAGCTCGTCGCAGTCGGTGCAGATGGTCTCGTCAGCGATCATGTCGCTGAAGTTGTCGATGCCATACAGCTCCTTGGCGGTCTTGTTGAGGCGCTCCGCCACGTCGTCCTTCAGCTCCTTGGGCATCCACACGATGCGCTCGATGCCGCCCTCGGCGTGGATGAACTTCTTGGAGGCGATGAAGTGACGGCCATGGCCCATATAGCCGGGGGTCTGAACGCCGCCGCCGGTGCAGGAGGCCAGCTCGCCGAAGGTCATGCCCACGGGGGTGGTGCCGCTGTACTCGCGGTTCACCACGATGAAGCCGTTGGACATAGGCTCGATGCCGCAGATGCACTCGAAGCAGCCGCAGGAGGTCATGGGATCCTCCAGGATGGAGTACAGGGTCACGGACTCCACCGCGCCGTGAGTGGCGTTCTTCACGATCTCGTTGACGGACTCATAGGAGCCGGTGCGCTCGTCCAGACAGCCGGTCTTTTCGATGGGCTGGGACGGGCCGTTGGGGTTCAGCTCATAGGTGGCCTTGGCGTCCAGCCAGGACACAGCGCCGCACAGGCCCAGACGCTCGGGGGTGACCACGCAGCAGTGGGCTGGGGCGAAGGACTGGCACAGGATGCAGGTATAGAACTGATCCACAGACTCGTCGGACATGGAGGCCAGACGGTCATCACGCATGTTGTAGCGGGGCATTGCCTGCTCTTCCAGCAGCTTCTTGGTCTCAGCCGCGTCGGTGATCAGGGTGATCTGACACTTATCCACAACGGCGTCGAACTCGTCCATGATCATATGGTACAGCACCTCGCCGAAGTCCTTCATGCGCAGGCCCTTGTCAAAGGCGTCGTTGGACACGCGGACGCGCAGCAGATTACGCTGGCCGGTGTGCATCACGCCCTCCATGTAGTTGAACCATGCATGGATCTTACGCTCGATAACAGACTCGAAATCGGGCTGCATCTTCTTGCCGTACACCTCGATAAAGGTGCCCATGGCGTATTCCAGATCGCCGGAGTCGATGTCCGGGCCGATCAGCGTGATCTTGTGATCCTCCACCTCGTCGGCGCCCTTCGCCAGAACCAGCTCACAGGTGGGGTTCTTGGCAGACCAGAACTCGGCCTTCACGTCGGCCTTGCGGATGATCTCGCCCTCGAACGCGGCGGAGAACGCCACGGGGATGGGCAGATCCTTGGCCTTGATCTTGATGTTGCGCAGCTCCAGAGAGCGCTTCACGGTCTCGCCGTGATCCAGCACGGACTCCAGCGCGCCGGGCACCTGATTCTCACCCAGGTCGATATCCACCACCACGGGGAAGCCCAGGGCGATAGCACCGGCACCGGCGGAGACCACCACGCTGTCGATGGCGCCGAAGGTGTTGACGAAGGCAGGCACGCGCTCCTTGGTATAGGCCAGCAGGCCGGGCAGATCGCCGGGCTGCACGTTGCCGAAGATCAGCGCCGCGCGGATGGCCACGGTGACGACATGGATGACGGCGGTCACGTCATGACCCAGCGGGATCACGCGGAACTCAAGGCCCATCTTCACGCCGCCCTCGGCGCACTGCTCGATGACGTCGCCCACCATGAAGGTCATGATGCCCTTGGACTGATAGTCCTTGACCACCTTCACGGCATCCTCAGGGTTCTCGGCCTTGCCCAGTACCACGGCTACGCCGGGGATATCGCCGGTGACCAGCGGCACGCCCAGAGAACGGATAATGGGATCGGGCACGAAGCCGATGCCGGGAACAGTGGCTTCCTCGTAGGCGTCCTTGGGCTCCACGAACTTCAGGCCCTCGAGAATTTCAGCGCCCACGGCGGTGGCAAGGCCGGCGTTCAGCGCCTGCCCCAGATCCTCCTGATTGGTGATAAGGCTTTTCAGCACGCCCACGCAGGCAGGCAGGTCGCCCAGCGTTTTCACCTTCACGCCGGTGGCGGCGTAAATGGTGGGGAAATAGTACGCGGTATCAGGGAATGCGATCTCCTTGTCTGCGCCGTACTTGGCGATCGCGTCGTTGACGGCACCCTCCGTCAGGCCGGCCACGGCGTTGGAACCACCATAGATCAGGTCGGTCAATACGCTCATAATGTTGATCCTCCTCTATTAAAATTACAGAATATGCAACACTTTCTCCCTCCGTCCCAAGGCAGAGAGAGATGCCGGGGATGCAGCTTTTCCCGCCGCCGCGATGCGGCGGCGGGAAAAGACGTGGATTTTTTACTCGTCCAGATAGCTGTCGGAATACAGAACATGGTTCTTGAAGATATCGCAGGACTTGATGGTCTCCATCAGGCGCAGGTCGTTGGGGTTGACGATGGCGGAGGTCAGACCCTGCATCATGGCCATGGCCACCAGCGTGGAGTCCAGAATGGGACGGATGGCCTTGGGCGCGCCGTTGGAGTTATTGGACAAACCACCGGTGGACTTCAGGCCCTCGTCGGCGAACATCTTGATGGCGTTCAGCACGTCCATCTGCTTATCCTGCATGCCCTTGACCACCAGGAACAGGGGGTCGAACCACAGGTCGGAAGCGTCCATGCCCAGGCTCAGGCCGCGCTCCAGCATGTGGTGGCAGTGCATCATGCGCTCTTCGTTATCCTTGGCGATACCGTCGGCGGAGCACAGGGCGATCACGATGGCGTCGTTGGCGGCGGCCAGATCGATGTTGGAGATACGGGAGCCGGCATCGGCGGAGTTGACGATGGGCTTGCCGTTGGTGCGGTTATAGACGTGGATACCGGCTTCGATGGCCTTCTTGTTGGCGGTATCGAGAGCCAGAGGCACGTTGTTGAAGTTCTCCTGCAGCAGCTTGACCGCCCAGGTCATCAGCTCGGGGCCGTTGGACTCGGCAGGGCCAATGTTGACGTCCAGATAGGTGGCGCCGGCCTTGATCTGCTCGGCGGCACGCTTCAGGATGGGCTCGGGGTTCATGGTGTTCATGGCCTCGCGGATCACGGGGCTGATGCAGTGGATGCGCTCGCCGATGGTGACGAACTTGGGGGAGTTGGGGTCGCGCTGCTTGTAGGTGACGCCCATATCCACCACGTCGATCTTGGGGATGGACATGGAGATCTTCTCGAAGTCCAGCGGAGCGTCCGCGTCCACGGTCTTCTTCTCCTCGGCGGGCTTCTTGGAGGCGGCGACAGCCTCGGCGGCCTTGATGTACTCGCCGTCGCGCAGGTACTTCACCAGCTCCACAGCCTCGCGGGTACCCACCACCACGTTCCAGTCGGGCAGCTTATCCTGAATGTCGCCCTTCATCACGGCAGCCTTGCCGGGGATGATGAGGGTGCGGTTGTTGATCTTACCGGCGATATCGTACTCGTCAAAGAACTTCTTGATGGAGCCGGAAGAGAACTTGCCGGCGGCCCACGCGGTCAGCACGGACATACCGGAGGCATCGGTGATCAGCAGGTTGATGGGCACCTTGGAGCGCTCCAGCTCGCCGGAGACGAGGAAGTAGGTCAGGGCGAAGTCCACGGTCAGGGCGCAGGGATCGTCGGGGGTAGCGCCGTTGATGGGATAGATGCCCGGTTCCACCTTCATGGGCTTCTGGGGATCGGTGAACACGTTCTGGCGCAGGCCGTACAGAGGCAGAGCCTCGGCATAGCGCATGGTCTCCATGACCACGATGGAGCCGTATTTCATGGTGAACAGGGACGCCAGCGCGGTCTCCATATGCACGTCGCCGTGGCACAGCTTGGCCAGATTGACGATGGAGGGATAACCGAAGGTACGGTCGCCGTCCTTCAGGGCGGTGCGGCGCACCAGCACGGCGTTGGCGAAGGTCTCCTTGATGGTGGCGCCGGTCACGTCGATGACCAGATTCTTGTTCTCCAGCTTCTCCAGCGCGGCCACGGTGTCGTGGATCTCGGCCAGGTCGGCGCCCTTGACGCCCAGCACCACACCGGCCTCCACGGCCAGTGCGCTCATGGCTTCGTAGTTATCCTTGTTGGCGCCGTTCAGCAGGGGCTTGGTGTCGCCGATGGCGGCCAGCGCCAGCTTGGCGTTGTCCACGCTGTCGGTGTCGATGATGACGGCACGCTCAGCGGCGGCAGCCTTCTTGCACAGCTCTGCCAGACGCGCACCGTCGCCGCCGTCGTGAACCAGCAGGAACTCCACATACTCACGCTCGCCGATACGCTCGTAATCCACAGCCTTCATCTCGGCCAGCTTGGCGTCCACAGCGGCGTCGTCCATGCAGGTGCACAGGGACACGGCAAAGCGGTTGCGGTTGACGAAGGTCTTTTCATGACGCATCATGACGGTCTCGCCGCCCAGCTTCATGCCGCCCACCTCAATGGCCTTCATGGGGGGCGCGGTCGCCTCGCTCAGCAGGGCGATGGCCTCGTCGGACATATAGGGACATTTCTCGATGGGCAGAGCGCCCTGAGCCACCTTCATGCAGAATGCCATACAGGTGGGAACGCCGCACTCCTTGCAGTTCTTCTTGGGAGACAGCTTGAAAATATCTAAACCTTTAACAGCCATTGTTCGCTTCCTCCTTTCCGCGTCAGACCAACTCGCCGATCATGGCGGCGATGGTACGGATGGCTTCGGGGTGGCGCATGATCACAGCGTCGGAGCCGCTGGCCAGCACGGCGGCGGCGGTCACGATCTCCATTTCGATGCCGCGCTCCTCCTGAGAGCCCCACTCGGGCATATCGGCCTCAGGCATGATCGCTTCCTTCACGCCCCAGGTGTCGGCGGACACGGGGGTGATAATGGGCATCTGCAGCATGGTGTCGGACTGGCTCAGAGCGGCGTCCTTCACGCGGTCCAGCGTGGAGGCCACATACTCGAAACCGTAGCCGGCGGCGGCGGAGCCGATGTTCATGACGATGGACTGCGCGTTGACGCCCAGCTGGGTCATGACGGTGTTCAGCTGCTTGGCAAGGTTGATATCCACGGCGGACTCGGCGCCCACCTTCTGGCCGTAGGCCAGACCTGCGCCTGCGCCGATGGCCTTATAGTTCTCGTCACGGGCGGACAGCACCAGAATGTTCTTGCCGGCCAGCGCCTCGGCGATCTTGTTGAACAGCTCGGTATCCTTTTCGATATTCTTGCAGCCCATCACCACCAGCGGCATATCGGTGGCGTCGGCCACAGACTTGGCCAGCTCCACGCACTCGTCAACGGACTTGTTCTCGCCGTTGGGGTCAGCGCCCTCCAGGTGCAGGCAGATGAAGGAAGCGCCTTCCATCCCGGCGGCACGCTTGGCCATGTCGGCCACAGTGGCGCAGCCCTCATAGAACTTCTGCTCGCCGGGCATGGTGCACATGGCCATACCGGCGTCGGTCAGCTCCACGCCGATCTTGGGCGCGTTGGCGATCTCACCGTCGAAGGTGTGGAAAGCCAGTACATTCTGGCCGCCGATGGTGACGGCCTTATCGCCAACGCCCAGCACCACTTCGTTGATGTGGGCGTTGTAGGTATGCTTCTTGGGAACGAAAGACATCTTGACAAATCCCCCTTGTAGATGTTTGTTGATTTCGGTTCTCTTTTTGCTCTTACAGCTTCAGTTCCTTGATGATCCCGGCCAGCGCCTGCTTTACCGGCGTGCTGTCGGGCACCTGGGAACTGGGTTTTCCTTCGCAGTCATAGGCGTAGACCGTATCGTCCTGGGGCAGTACGCCTGCCAGCTCCAGGTGGTATTTTTCGATCTCCTCCGCCACGCCGGGGTTCAACTCCCCGTTGGGCGCGCGGTTGACGATCAGCTTCATGGTGCCGGGCTTCAGCTCCAGCTCCCGGATCATCTCCGCGAGGCGTCCCGCCGCCTGAATACCGCGCCGCGAGCAGTCAGAGATCAGCAGCATGGTATCCACATGGGGCAGCGTGCCGCGGCTGATATGCTCCAGCCCGGCCTCGTTGTCGATGACCATATATTTGTAGTTGCCGACGTACTTGTCGATCTGCGTTTTCAGCACGCCGTTGACAAAGCAGTAGCAGCCCTTGCCCTGAGTCCGGCCCATGACCAGCATGTCATAGTCGTCCTCCTCCACCAGCGCGGAGCTGAACTTCATCTCAGCATAATCCGCCTTGGTCATACTGGGCGGCACGGTGCCGTTCTTCTCGGCCTGCGCCATCTCCTCGCGGATGTCGCCCAGCGTGGTCTCGACCTCCACGCCCAGCACCTCGTTGAGGTTGGAATTGGCATCCGCATCCACCACCAGCAGCGGTCCCTTCCCCGCCTTGCACAGATAGTCGATGAGCATGCCGCAGGTGGTCGTTTTGCCGACGCCACCCTTACCTGCCACTGCAATGATATGTGTCTTTCCCATAGTTTTTATCATCCTTTTGCGGTGTCCGCGGGGAGGGCCTCTCCCCGCGGGACACAGGGGTTTTCAGTTTCTCAGATCAGGTCCAGCAGACCGGCAGCCTTGGCGATGTAGGCCACATCGTCGTACTTGTTCAGGGCATACAGGTGGATGCCGTCCACGCCGCAGGCGCGGTACTCGTCGATCTGGTTGATGGTGTACTCGATACCGGCAGCCTTGAAGGAAGCCTTCTTGCCCTCCACGTCGGCATCGAAGCAGGCCTCGTCGCCCTTGGCGGTCTTGAGACCCACGGAGAAGGGGTTGGGGAAGATCCAGTTCTTGGAGATGATCTCGCACAGGGCGCGGGGCATCACGCAGCCGTTGCGGCTGAGAGCCATGTTGATGGTAGCGGCCTGATCCAGGATGGGCATGATACCCACATCCACGGGCATGGTGATGCCAGCGGCGCGGATGGCGTCCAGCCAGTAGCGGAACTGATCCATATCCCAGCACAGCTGGGTCATGATGTAGTCGGCGCCGTTGTCCTGCTTCTGCTTCAGGAAGGCGATGTCAGCCTCCAGAGAGCGGCAGGCGATGTGGCCCTCGGGAGAACCGGCCACGGCGATGGTGAACTTGTCGCCGAACTCCTGACGGACGAACTTCACCAGCTCGGTGGCATAATGCAGGTCGCCGCCGGTGCCTTCCCAGCCGAAGGGCAGGTCGCCGCGCAGGGCCAGCATATGGTCGATGCCGTGATCCAGATAGTTCTGCAGCTGCTCCTTGATGCCTTCCTTGGTGTTGCCGATGCAGGTAAAGTGGGTGACGGGGGTGCACTTGCCGTCCTTCTTGATCTTGTCCAGAACCTCCAGGTTCTTACCCACGTTGGAGCCGCCCGCGCCATAGGTGCAGGAGATGTAGTCGGGGTTCAGGGTGTACAGTTTGTCCAGCACGCCGTTTTCGCCGCACAGCTTCTCCATGCCGACGTCGGTCTTGGGGGGGAACACCTCAAAGGAAAATGCAGCTCTCTTGCTGAAAATGTCCTTCACGCTCATAAGTTACCTCCTTAGTATCCACATACAAAAGAATTTATCATGATCCCGATCAGGGGATTTAGATACAAGTTTACTGGCGCAAAATCTAACGATTTTGCTGCCAAGGGGCTTACGGTCTTGGCCCCCTCTGAGAGAGACAGGTTAAGAAATCGAAGCTTTTCACAGCTCCGTGAACAGGAACTTCTGGAACATGCCCGCGCTTTCGGCAAAGATGGTGACCTCTCCTCTGGCGTTGGTCTCGGCGGTGATGTTCACCTCCGCGCCCTTGATCTCCCGCCGCACCCATTCCGCCGGGTCGTCGGTCTCCACCTCGAAAAAGAACACGTCCCGCATCTGGTTGCGTGCGCAGCTGTTGGCGATCTCACGCACCACCTCATAGCGCTTCATTTCCGGCCTCCTGAAAAAAGAAAAAACGGCCCCCTTGCTCAAGACAACTATGTTCGCCTTTGCACCACAGGGCCGCGCGCACCGCGCTTTTGCCGGGGCAGTTACGGCGTTTTTCACCGCGTTCCTTTCCCCATTGTTATTTTTTCTACAATTAGAAATTATACTTGAAACCATGCGTTTTTGTCAACCTTTATTTCGTGCAAACCTCACAAAACGAACATTTCATTTTCCCTGACTTTCCGTTTCTCTACACGTTGTCGTTAAAATAGCCGTAATGCTATGTGAATTTTTTGACGAATTGACGAAAATAAATTTTTTACCTCTTTTTGCTTGTTTTTTCCTGTCAATCACGGTATGATACAGGCAGTGTGCGCAGACTGGGACGCTTCTCCCGCTGCGGACACATCCCTTGCTGCAAGAGTAGAAGTGGCGCGTTAAGTGCCGGTCGGATGGGAGGTTGCCGCCGGACGAAGGAGCTTGCTCCGCGATGCCATCTTCGCATCCGCTGTTGCAGAGTACGGTCACGCCGTGCGCGGAACAACTGCATACCCTTTCCCCAACCTCCTCCCACTTTTTAGTTAGGAGGCCTTTTTTATGTCCAAAAATTCCCAGAAGTCCGGATGGAGCGTCCGCTCCATCGCCATCTGCGCCCTGCTGACGGCGCTGAGCGTCATCCTGGCCCGCCTGCTGATCCCCATGCCCAACGAGACCACCCGCTTCTCCATCGAGGCGGTGCCCATCTTCATCGCGGGCATGCTGTTCGGCCCGCTGCCCGGCGCGTTCACCGGTTTTGCCGCCGACTTCATCGGGTGCCTGTTCACCCCCTACGGCTACAACCCCATCTTCTGCGTGCCGCCCATCCTGTACGGTCTGTGCGCCGGACTGTTCCGCCCGTGGCTGACCCAGAAGGTCTCCCCCGTCCGCATCGCTGTGGCGTTTCTCCCGGCTATCGTGCTGGGTTCCATTTTGTACCAGAGCGGCTCGCTGGCCCTCATCTACGGCGGCGAGAGCAAGCTGGCCTACTTCGTGACGAAGCTGGCCACCCGCAGCGTGCAGTTCGCCGTCACCGGCGTGCTGGATGTACTGCTGGTGTGGGTACTGTGCCGCTCCCGCGTATTCACCGCCGCCGGTGTGTGGCCCGTGGCCGCCAAACCGGCACAGAAAGGAGTGTCAGGTCAATGACACTGGAAGAAGCTTTACATTACATACACGCCGTCTGCTGGAAGGGCAGCATCCCCGGCCTTGCGCGTATCAGCGCGTTGCTGGACAAGATGGGCCATCCGGAGCGGACGCTGAAGTTCGTTCACGTCACCGGCACCAACGGCAAGGGCTCCACCTGCGCCATGGTAGCCTCGGTACTGCGGCAGGCGGGATACCGCACCGGCCTGTACACCTCGCCTTATATTGTCCGCTTCAACGAGCGGATGCAGATCAACGGCGAGATGATCCCCGATGACGAGCTATGCCAGATCACCGAGGAGATCAAGCCGCTGGCCGACAGCATCTTCGAGCAGCCCACCGAGTTTGAGATGGTCACCGCCATCGCCTTCGCGTGGTTTGCCCGCCGCAAGTGCGACATTGTGGTGTGCGAGGTGGGCATGGGCGGCGAGTTTGACGCCACCAACGTCATCGGAGCGCCGGAGGCCGCCGTGCTGTGCAACATCGGGCTTGACCACACCGAGGTGCTGGGCGACACGCTGGAGAAGATCGCCGCCACCAAGAGCGGCATCATCAAGTCCGGCTGCGACGCGGTGCTGTACCGCTCCACCGACGGCGTTGAGGCCGTGGTGGCCCAGCGTTGCCGTGAGGTAGGCGCCACGCTCCACAAGGTGGATTTTGACCAGCTGCACCTGCGCTCCCACTCGCTGGAGGGGCAGGTCTTTGATTTCGGTGGCCGGGAGGGACTGCACCTTCCCCTGCTGGGCGAGCACCAGCTCCATAACGCCGCCGTGGCGCTGACCACGCTGGATGTGCTGCAAAAGCGTGGCTGGAAGATCACCGAGGACGATATCCGGCAGGGATTGTCCCACGTTACATGGCCCGGACGGTTCCAGATCATCCGCCGCGACCCGCTGTTTCTCATTGACGGCGGCCACAATCCCCAGTGTATTCAGGCGCTGGCGCAAAATATCACCGATTATCTGCCGGGCCGTCCCCTGACGGTGCTGACCGGCGTGCTGGGCGATAAGGATTACCACTGCATGTACCGCAGCGTGGCGGAGCACGCCACGGAGTTCATCACCGTTACGCCGGACAATCCCCGCGCTCTGACGGCGCAGGAGCTGGCGAAATATCTGGCCAGCTTCGGCAAGCCTGTGACCCCCTGCGATACGGTGGCCGAGGGCGTCCGTCTGGCCATCGACCACGCCGGTAAGGACGGTACGGTGCTGTGCTACGGCTCGCTGTACCTGCTGGGCGATGTGATCCATTCTGTTGACGAAACCAAATGACCTCAAAGCGGCAGGCTCCCTGCCGCTTTGGTTTTACAAGGAGACTCCCCATGTTTGCTGACTTACATATCCACATGCTGCTGTCCGGGGCGGACTGGAAGGCCGCTATCACGGGACACCAGCCCTCGCCGGATGACGCTCTGATCCGCCGCCGTCTGGCCGCCTATCAGGCAGCGGGCATCACCTACCTCCGGGATGGCGGCGACCGGTTCGGCGTGTGTCTGCGGGCCAAGGAGCTGGCACCGGAATACGGCATTACCTACCGCGCCCCGGCGTTCCCCATCTACAAGAAAGGCCACTACGGCAGCTTCATCGGCCGGGGATGGTCGGACTTGACAGAGTACCGCGCCTTGCTGGCGGAGGCTAAAGCGGTGGGGGCGGACTTCATCAAGCTGATGGTTTCGGGCCTGATGGATTTCTCCGTCTACGGACGGCTGACGGAGGAGCCGCTGACAGGCGCAGAAATGCACGACCTTATCGCCGCCGCCCACGACATGGGATACGCCGTCATGGCCCACTGCAACGGGGCGGAAACGGTGAAAAATGCCGTATTATCCGGCGTTGACAGCATCGAGCACGGAGCGTATCTGAACGACGAAGCCTGCCACGCGCTGGCGGAAAGTCCTACGGTCTGGGTGCCTACCCTGTCCGCCATCGGCAACCTTATGGGCAGCGGACGGTTTCCGGACGAGGTGGTGGAGCATATCCTCCGGTCGGCGCAGGAGAATATCCGAAAGGTCGCAAATCGGGGCGGTCTCATCGGTTTGGGCTGCGACGCGGGCGCGTTCCGGGTGCCCCATGTGGAGGGCACCCGCAGTGAGGAGAAATGGCTGCGGGAAACGCTGGGTGAGCGCACAGACGTCGTTCTGACAATGGCAGAGGATCACGTCAAAAACATATTCTGAGCATAAAAAGAGGGATTCGGGCAAAGCCCGAATCCCTCTTTTTTGTTTTTGGAAAGACTTCCCTTACATGAGGGGCTCCATCTCCAGAACGGGATGGCCCACCTCGGTCAGGAAGCCATACAGCTCCTCCATGTCGGTGGTGACGGTCTCGTCAGCGATCATGCTGGTGAAGTTGTCGATGCCGTACAGCTCCTTGGCGGTGGCGTTGATGCGATCCGCCATCTGATCCTTCAGTTCCTTGGGCAGCCACACGATGCGGCCCATGCCGCCCTCGGCAGCCAGGAACTTCTTGGAGGCGATGAACTGCTTGCCGTGGCCCATGAAGCCGGGGGTCTGAACACCGCCGCCGGTCATGGAGGCCATCTCGGAGAAGCTCATGCCCAGCGGGGTCATGCCCACATGCTCACGGTTGGTGATGACCACGCCGTTGGACATAGGCTCGATGCCGCAGATGCACTCGAAGCAGCCGCAGGAGGTCATGGGATCCTCCAGAATGGAGTACAGCGTCACGCGCTCCAGCGCGCCGTGAGAGTACTTGCTGACGGCCTCGTTGACATCCTCGTAGGCACCCAGGCGCTCGTCCAGGCAGCGATCCTTGGGAACGATCTGGCAGGGGCCGTTGGGATCCAGCTCATTGGTGGCCTTGGCGTCCAGCCAGGACACGGCGCCGCACAGGCCCAGACGCTCGGGGGTGACGATGCAGACGTGGCTGGGAGAGAATGCCTGGCACAGGATGCAGGTGTAGAACTTATCCACAGACTCGTCGGTCATGGACTTCAGGCGGGCGTCACGGGCCACGAACGCCTCGTTGGCCTTGGCGCGGATCTCCTTGCAGCCCTCAGGACGGGTGCAGATGCGCACCTGGCACTTATCCACCACGGTCTCGTACTCGCCCTTGACCTTGGCATACAGCACCTCGCCCAGATGACGGGCACGGAAGCCGGCCTCGAAGGCGGACTTGGACACGCGGACGCGGATCATGTCGCGCTGGCCGGTGTGCATGACACCCTCGATGCAGTTGAGGAAGTTGTGGAACTTACGCTCGACCACCGGCTCAAAATCGGTCTGCCAGGACTTGCCGGCGATCTCCAGCGTGATGGTCAGGCAGATCTTGGAGCCGGGCTCAAACTCGTCGAAGTCGGGGCCGTCCAGAATGATGGCGTGATCCTCGATATTCTGGGCCTCCTCGGTGCGGCAGAACTCGCAGCAGTCCACGCGGGAACCGTCGATCTCGATCTGGGTGTCGTTCTTGCGGATGATCTCGCCCTCGAAGGCGTTGGAGAAGGCCACGGGAATGTCGATATTGGTGACCTTGATCTTGATGTCGCGGGCCTCCAGAGAGGTCTCGATCCAGTCCTGGGTATTCTCGTTGATGATGAGGGACTTGGGAACGGCCCACATGTCATCGGTATCATTGGTGATGACGGGGAAGCCCATCTGGATAGCACCGGCACCGCAGGCCACGGTGATGTCGGGCACGGGAGCGTAGGCGTTGACGAACGCGAAAATGCGGTGGAAAGAGTAGTCGATATGGCCGTCATAATCGCCGGGCTGGACAGCGCCGAAAATGAAGGCGGCGCGGACGACCAGAGAGATGATGTGGCCCACGGACCAGATATCCCCGCCCACAGGGACGACGCGGACGTCGAAGTTCATGGTCATGCCGCACTCGATCAGCTGGTCGATGATGCCGCCAATCAGGAACACAAAGATACCGCGGGACTGATAGCCCTTGACGGTCTCCAGCGCCTCCTCCTTGGTGGGAGCGGGGCCGATCATGACCACGAAGCCAGGGATGTCGCGGGTGACCAGGGGCACGCCCAGGGTACGCACCTCGGCGTCGGTGAAGTGGCCGTGGTAGTTGGTGCCGGCATAGGGCTCGGGGTTCCGGGCATACTTGCAGGCCTCGATCATCTCGGCGGCGATGGCGGTGCCAACACCGGAGGTGAAGATGTCCTTGGTCTTATACTCGCGGGTCATCATGGCCTTCACGTCGGCCAGCGTGTCGCGCAGCTCGCCCAGCGTGGTGACCTTCTTGCCCAGATAGGCATAAATGCAGGACAGGTAGTAGGCCGTGTCCGGCATCTTCATGGGAGCGGACTCGCCCAGTTCGGCGACGACGGCGTTGATCTCTGCCTCCGCCTTGGCAAACATCTCGTCGGAGCCTCTGAATACTCTGTCAAATAATCCCATTGATCTATTTCATCCTTTCAAAAATTCAAGTCTCGTCGATGCGCGCCTTGATGGCCCGAATTTCTTCTACGGCCTTGGGGCTGACATCGTAAGGGGAAAGGCCGCGCCGGTCGGCGTTGATGACCTCGGCGTCGTAGCTGATAAAGCCCAGCAGGTTCTCCTCGGGGATGCGGGAGCGGACAAATTCACGGTCCGCGTCGTCCCGGATCTTGTTGGCCACCACGTCCACCTTGGTAACGCCAAGGTCGGCGGCCAGCTGCTTCACCTTTTCATAGGTCTGCACGCTTCTTGCGCCCGGCTCGATGACCACGATGAAGCGGTCCATGCACCCAGCGGTGCCGCGGCCCAGATGCTCCAGCCCCGCCTCCATGTCCATGATGACCACGTCGTCCTTGCGGAACACCAGCGCGGAGAGAATGGACTTGAGCATCACATGCTCAGGGCAGACGCAGCCGCCGCCGCCGGTCTCCACCGTGCCCATCACCAGCAGCTTGACGCCGTTGATATCGCGGGCGAACTTATCGGGGATATCGCTGACCTGCGGGTTCAGCTTGAAGAATTTATTGGTGTAGGTGGCGCCGGTGCGCTCCTCTACCAGCTGACGCATTTTGGAAATGGGGGTGATGGAATTGACTTCCTCCTCCGTCAGACCCAGCGCCAATCCCAGATTGGCGTCCGGATCCACGTCGGCGGCCAGCACGGTACGGCCCTCGTCGGCGTACAGGCGGGCCAGCGTGGAGGAGAGCGTCGTTTTGCCCACGCCGCCCTTTCCGGTAATGGCTACTTTCATTGGTTCGACCTTTCCTCAGTCAAGATACGGCTCTTACTTAGATGCCCAGCGCGGCGCGCTTGGCTTCGATACCGGCGATCATCTTGTCGCCCAGGCTCTCGATATCGGTGTCCACGATGAAGCGGGCTTCTACCCAATCCTTCACGCCGTGCTCACCCTGCAGCAGCTCCACCACCTCGCTGGAGCCCTTGGTGTAGGGATCCACGCCCAGATAGGTGTTGATACCGGTGGCGACCACGTAGTTGCCGATGGAGACGGCCTTCTCGCTCATCCACTCGGGTGCGCAGCCGCACAGGGGGATCTGGGAGATGTTGATGCCCCAATCCTTGGCGATATCGGAGGCCAGCAGCATCATGCGGGAGATATCCACGCAGGAGCCCATATGCAGCACAGGGGGGATGCCCACCAGCTCGCACACGCGCTTAAGGCCCTCGCCGCAGTATTCCTTGGCGTCAGGATCCATCAGGCCGGCCTTGGCGGCAGCCTGAGCGGAGCAGCCGGACAGAATGACGATGATGTCGTTCTTCAGCAGCTTCTTCATCAGCTCGATATGAGCGGTGTCGGGACGAACCTTGGGGTTATTGCAGCCCACCATGGCCACGGCGCCGCGCAGCACACCGGCCTTGACGCAGTCGATCAGGGGCTTTGTGGTGCCGTATGTATCCACATGGGAGTTGCACACGCCGTCCAGCTCCTTCTTGATGGCCTCCAGAGAGTAGCCCACGCGGGCCTTGGTCTTCAGGTCGGGGATGTTGACCAGCTCGGGACGGCGGTTCTTGAAGTTCTCGATGGCGGTCTTGACGATATTCTTGGCGTTCTCACCGGCGCTCTCGGCATGGAACTCGATGAAATCGGAGTCGGGGATGCGGGCGATGGGAGAGGTGGTGATGAACTTGGTGTGGAAGCACTTGCTCAGGGGGCCCAGCGCAGGGAAAATGCACTGCACGTCCACCACGATGGCCTCGCAGGCGCCGGTCAGCACCACGTTCTCCTGGCTCAGGAAGTTACCGGCCATGGGGATGCCGTGACGCATGGTGACCTCGTTGCTGGTGCAGCAGACGCCGGCCACGGTGATGCCCTTGGCACCGTTTTCCTTGGCGTAGGCGATCATCTCGGGATCGTTGGCATAGAACACGATCATCTCGGACAGGGAGGGATCGTGGCCATGAACGATGATATTGACGTTATCCTTCTCCATCACGCCGATGTTGGCGGTGGTGTCGATGGGCTTGGGGGTACCGAACATAACGTCGGAGAACTCAGTACCCATCATGGAGCCGCCCCAGCCGTCGGACAGACCGGCGCGCAGGGACTGGCGGATCAGCGCCTCAGGCAGAGAGGAACAGCCCATATGGGTCATATGCAGGGACTGGGACACCTCGCGGTCGATGGCGCGGGGCTCAATACCAGCCTTGTTCCACAGCTCCTGGGTATGCTCGGGGGCGCGCTTGAGGAAGCGCTGCACGCCGAAGGGCTTGCCGTATTCCAGCAGGCCGATCTCGGCCATCTCGTGGGCCAGATCATAGATGTCCTTGCCCTCGGTCTCCACGCCCCATTCCTTGGCGATGCGGATCAGCTTGTCAGGATCCTTGACCTGATAGTTGCCGCCCTCGCGGGTCTGGTACAGGGTGTGCATGATCTCGCGACCATGGTCGGAGTGGGTGGCGGAGCCACCGGCGGTGAAGCGCAGATAGTTTCTGCCGACGATGCCGTGAACATCGCAGCCGCAGATGCCGCGGGGTGCCTTGGGGGTAATGCGGCAGGGGCCCATGGAGCAGATACGACAGCAGGTGCCTGCTTCGCCGAAGCCACAGTGAGGGGTCTGGTTCTTTGCGCGCTGTTGCCAGGAATCCGCGCCGACCTTGATGCCGTTTTCCAGCAGCATGGCCGTGGCGGCTTCCATCTGTTCCACCGTGATTAAACGATCCCAATCTTTCAAAGCGTAATCCTCCTAATGGTTTTTTCGCCGGTCACCGCAGCGCGGCGTCCAGCCTGCTTGTATTCTGAAATGTATTGCTTTTCCGATGACGGTTCCTCCCACCTTCATCATTGTCATCACTTTAACAAAGTATTGGGCACTTGTCAACAACGGAAATCAAAATTTCATGATTTTCTTGAGAAAGTTTCATGCAATATAGCGCTTCTCCAAGCCATGGCGGCATATGTCCGCGGTCTGTCGACAAGCCGCAAAAACGTCTCGATTTTTCCGCAGACGAAAAATGTTCGGGACGGTAAAACCGTCCCGAACAGATGCTTATAAAATTGTGAAACGCTTACTCGTTGCCGGGGAAGCTGGGGATGGTGGCGAAGCCCTTGGCCAGATCCTCGTCGGTGGGGATATAGTCGCCCATCTCGCCGTCGTTATACTTGTTGTAGGCCACCATATCGAAGTAGCCGGTGCCGGTCAGGCCGAAGACGATGGTCTTTTCCTCGCCGGTCTCGCGGCACTTGACAGCCTCGTCGATGGCAACGCGGATGGCGTGGCTGGACTCGGGAGCGGGCAGGATGCCCTCGCAGCGGGCGAAGTACTCCGCCGCCTCAAAGACGCTGGTCTGCTCCACGCTGCGGGCCTCCAGATAGCCGTCGTGGTACAACTGGGAGACGATGCCGCTCATGCCGTGGTAACGCAGGCCGCCGGCGTGGTTGGGGGAGGGGATAAAGCCGTTGCCCAGCGTATACATCTTGGCCATGGGGCAGATCATGCCGGTGTCGCAGAAGTCATACTTGAACACGCCGCGGGTCAGGCTGGGGCAGGAAGCGGGCTCAACAGCGATGATCTTGTAATCAGCCTCGCCCCGGAGCATCTGGCCCACGAAGGGGGAGATCAGACCGCCCAGGTTGGAGCCGCCGCCGGCGCAGCCGATGATGATGTCGGGCTTGATGCCGTACTTCTCCAGTGCGGTCTGGGTCTCAAGGCCGATGACGGACTGATGCAGCAGCACCTGATTCAGCACGCTGCCCAGCACATAGCGGTAGCCCTCGTTGGTGGTGGCGACCTCCACGGCCTCGCTGATGGCGCAGCCCAGAGAGCCGCTGGTGCCGGGGAACTCGGCCAAAATCTTGCGGCCCACCTCGGTGGTATCAGAGGGAGAAGGCGTCACGTTGGCGCCGTAGGTGCGCATGACCTCGCGGCGGAAGGGCTTCTGCTCATAGGAGCACTTCACCATGAACACGCGGCAGTCCAGTCCCAGATAGGCGCAGGCCATGCTGAGGGCCGTGCCCCACTGACCGGCGCCGGTCTCGGTGGTGACGCCCTTCAGGCCCTGCTGCTTGGCGTAGTAGGCCTGTGCAATGGCGGAGTTCAGCTTGTGGCTGCCGGAGGTATTGTTGCCCTCGAACTTGTAGTAGATCTTGGCGGGAGTCTGGAGCTTCTCCTCCAGGCAGTAGGCACGCACCAGCGGAGAGGGACGGTACATCTTATAGAAGTTGCGGATATCCTCGGGAATCTCAAAGTAGGCTGTGGTGTCGTCCATCTCCTGCTTCACCAGCTCGGCGCAGAATACGCCGCCCAGCTCCTCGGCGGTCATGGGCTTCAGCGTACCGGGGTTCAGCAGGGGCGCGGGCTTGTTGGTCATGTCCGCGCGAACGTTGTACCAATATTTGGGCATTTCATCCTCAGTGAGGTAGATTTTGTAAGGGATGTTTCTGTCTTTGAGCTCTTTCATGATGTTTCTCCTTTTTAAATATGTGTAAATTTATATATTTCTGCTTACGCGAAATAGTCGATCTTCATGGCGTGCTTGACTTTATCCAGCGTCTTGGCGGCTTCGGCCTGTGCGGCATAGCTGCCCTTGCGCAGAATTTCCATCACAGCGGCGGGGTCTTTCGCCAGTTCCTGACGGCGGGTGCGGATGGGCTCCAGCGTCTCCTGCAGGACGTTGTTCAGGAACTTCTTCACCTTCACGTCACCCAGGCCGCCCCGCTCATAATGGGCTTTTAGCTCAGCCAGGTTGGCATACTCCGGCAGGTAGCGGGCAAAGTGCTCGTCGGTGCAGAAGGCGTCCAGATACAGGAACACGGGGTTATCCTTGGTGTTGCCGGGGTCGGACACCTGCAAATGGTTGGGATCGGTGTACATGCCCATGATCTTGGTGCGAACGTCGTCGGGATCGTCGGCCAGATAGATGCAGTTGCCGAGGGATTTGCTCATCTTGGCCTTGCCGTCGGTGCCGGGTAGCCGGAGGCACGCCTCGTTGTCCGGCAGCAGGGCGGTGGGTTCCACCAGCGTCTCGCCGTACAGCTCATTGAAGCGGCGGACGATCTCGCGGGCCTGCTCCAGCATGGGCAGCTGATCCTCGCCCACAGGAACGGTGTCGGCCATGAAGGCGGTGATGTCCGCCGTCTGGCTGACGGGGTAGGTCAGGAAGCCCATGGGGATGCTGTGGTTGAAGCCCCGCAGCTGAATCTCCGCCTTGACGGTGGGGTTCCGCTCCAGACGGGCCAGCGTCACCAGATTCATGTAGTAGAAGGTCAGCTCCGTCAGCTCGCTGACATGGGACTGCACCAGAATGGTGGACTTTGCCGGGTCGATGCCGCAGGACAGGTAATCCAGCGCCACCTCAAGGATGTTGTCCCGCACCTTCTGGGGATGGTCGAAGTTATCGGTGAGAGCCTGTGCGTCGGCGATCATGAAGAACAGCTTTTCAAACTTACCGCTGTTTTGCAGCGTGACGCGGTTGCGGAGAGAGCCGACGAAATGGCCCACGTGGAGCCGTCCGGTAGGACGGTCGCCTGTCAGAATGATCTTTCCCATGATCGTTTCTCCTTTTGTATGTGAAAAATATTTTAAGCATTAAAAAAATCTGTCCCATGGAAATTCTTCCATGGGACAGATTGAAAATACAAATCTGCGGTACCACCCACATTGACGTAATAACGTCCACTCTGCACGCACCATCATGCGCTCCGCCGGGGTAACGGCCGCGGATGCCGTCGGGTATTACTGGCCGTTTCCGGTGTTCTCCCCGCCCTCGTAAGTCCATTCACCGTACATTCCGCTGCCCCGCTCCCACCAACCGCGCGGCTCTCTGAAAGGTTCCTGTACGGATACTCCTCTTACTCAATGGTTTGCTCTTTTGATTATGGACGTACTTTAGCACTTTCAAATCAGGTTGTCAAGTGTTTTTTCAGTAAAGCCGCTGTTTTTTTGCAATGACCTCGCCATCCACCTCGATGGTCTGGCTGCCCAGCGCCGACATACTGGTGGCCACGGTATGGCCGTCCACCTGCGCGGAGATGGTATAGGCCGACTCCATGACGCCCTCCTGCCGGGCATAGACCCAGCCGTCCACCACCAGCTCCGTCAGGCCGTAGCTGCGGCGGGCCTCGATCTCATGGGTGCCGTAGGTGGCGGACACCAGCACGCGGGACTTGCCCTCCGCCGGTGTGCCGATGGGCAGGGTATCCGGCTGGCCGGTAGGCTGCTGGGAGGCATCATAGAACCGATTCTCCTGCCCCTCCAGACGGCGGGGCTTATAGTCCGGGTTGTCCTCCTGCTCCAGCGCCTGTGCGCCGCTGATGACGCCAAGGACCAGATACACCAGCACCCAGATGTGGAAGGCGATATCCAGCAGCAGAGACAGCTCGAAGAACGGCAGATACTCCACCAGCATGAAGATCGTATCCAAACTGAACAGCACCAGCGCCGCGATCATCCACCCTCTCCGCTTTTTGGAGAAGATCCAGCACAGCAGATAGGGCACCAGCACCAGCACCGCCAGACCGCCGCCCACCAGCAGATAGATCTTGTCGCCCAGCGCTTCATAGTAGGCCCGGCCGTATATGGCAAACACATATGACAATGTGTTGGAAAACAAATAGTACCGGTCGCTGCCGTACAGGCCCAGCCCCACATTGCACAGCGTGAAGGCCAGCATGACGATCAGGTTCATCCGGGCTGTGTTATAGCGTTTTACCTCTTTCATGGTACATCCTCCCGTAAATTTCTCTTTTTCCCCGTTTTTTATAATGCTCTCAAAAATTCCGGCTTCAGTCCCACGCCGGAAAGTCCCGCCTGCACCTTGTCCAGCAGCGCCTGCCGGTCACGGTTCAGCGTACCCTTCAGCGTCAGATAGTTGCTGGCATGGTTCATACGGAACACACTACCCTCGGAGTCGATGTGCTGCAGGAAAAGCTCCGTCTCCTTCAGCACCTCCACGGGGCTGAGCAGGGTGAACTCGCCCTCCCGCACCCACCGCTCCAGCGGCGTGCCGTGCTCCACCATCAGCGTCAGCAGGCCGATGTACTCCGGCTTCATAGCGCTGAGGGCCTCCGCCGTGCCGATGGCATGCTCCCGCCACAGCGCCACGCTGCCAAGGCCGGAGATGGCCGTCACCGACAGCGCCATACCGCAGCGGCGGGCCTTCTGCCCCGCGGCCACGATGTCGGCGGCGCTGTGGCCCTTGTTCATCCGCTCCAGCACCGCGTCGCAGCCGGATTCCAGCCCCATGTACACCATCTGCAAGCCCCGCTGCCGCAAAAGCCGCAGGTCGTCCTCCGACTTCACCTGCAGGCTGGTGGGCGAGGCGTAGCAGGTCACCCGCTCACACTCCGGGAACAGGCCGTAGATCAGGCCCAGTATCTGCACCAGATCGTCGGTTTTCCGCATCAGCGCGTCGCCGTCCGCCAGAAACACACGCTCCACCCGGCGGTACAGCTGGCGTGCCGTCTCGAAATCCTCCCGGATCTCCTGCATGGGCCGCAGGGCAAAATGCTTGTCGTCGTACATATCGCAAAAGGCGCAGCGGTTATGGCTGCACCCGTAGGTCACCTGCACGATCAGGCTGTACGCCTCGGAGGGCGGGCGGTACACCTTTCCCTTATATCGCATACACATCCCTCCTCGTATAATAAGTTTCAAAGTTAATATTTCAGGTATCAGCAGGCTTT
>CAVBAZ010000189.1:0-3345 GCA_963593515.1 Bacteroidaceae bacterium | reverse complement strand
ATCTGAGGCCGTGCAGAGCATCCTCGCTTCCATCAAGGTGGACAGCACGGCGGTAGAGGCCGAGACCATTGCGAACGAGTATTATGAGATCACCGAGGCCGGAGGCTGGACGGTCAGCGAGCGGCCGAACGGCGGTAACCTGGTCGCAAAATTCAAGAAGCCCCAGCTGGATCCCGCCGCATTTGTTGAAATATACTTTACCCTGAGCGATGCGGAAAGAAGCCGCGGCTACGTCATGAACGGCTTCCCGGAAGGGGAGGAGGGCGAGATCACCATCGGTGACAACACCTACTGGATGCTCACCAATGGGGAAGGCGGCTTCATCTTCCTGCATAAGCAGTGCAGTTCCGGGGAAAACGGCGTGCTGATCACGATAGGAAACTGCACGGTCGAGGACGCGACAGAGCTGCTTGAAACCGTCGTTGTCAAATGACCAGCCGCATACCGCAAGCGCGAACAATCCATTCAAAACAGAAAGGACATCATGAAATGAAAAAGATTCTTGCACTTATTTTACTTGTAGCTACACTCCTGACGCTTGCCGCCTGCGGCAGCAAGGACGCCCTGGCCGGTACCTGGTCCGCTGACCTCGGCGATGACGGAATTGTCACCTGGACCT
This sequence comes from Bacteroidaceae bacterium, assembly GCA_963593515.1. Classification (GTDB taxonomy): domain Bacteria; phylum Bacillota; class Clostridia; order Oscillospirales; family Oscillospiraceae; genus Vescimonas. Next base: position 2,726 of record CAVBAZ010000189.1, on the reverse strand, counting down.
TTGATGGGAAGGGCAAGTGCACCATGGACAGCTACTTCGAACAGAAGGGCACCTATACCATTGAGGGAGATCAGCTCACAGTTGAGTTGGAAGCCTGGAGCGACTCGCAGACTTTTACATTCTCCGTGGACGGCAACAATCTTACTATGGAAGAAAATTCCGGCTACGGCATCAGCGGAACCTTCACAAAGCAGTAATCTGCGAAAAAACACAATAATCCATCCCCATTGTATGACAATCGAAAGGAGAAAATCACTATGGCAAACTTTGCAGACACCATGAAAGAGACAGCATTCGCAACCACCACCCGTGAATTTGACCTTTCCTATTCCACAACACTTGAGGAGATTCAGGAAAAGCTCAATGCTCGCGCAGCGGCATTCCAGATGCCGTTCAAGATCAAAGGCGGCATTCCCGGACAGCGTATCACGTTTGAGAAGGAGCCGAATCTGGATGTCGGACTCTGGCTTTTCCTCAAGGACGGCACGCACATCCGCATTCAGCCGGTCGTTTCGGAGAGCAAGACCACGGTCGGCGGCATGCGCGTCGATAAGAACAGCGTCCTGCGCAAGGGCTTGAAGGGTGCGACGGTCGGGCTTGCGCAGCAGCGCGGCGGCTATATCGACGCTGTAACGGAAACCGTGAAAAAGATCCTGAACGGCGAAGAAGTGGAGGACTATGTTGCGCCGGAGGTTCCAGTGGGCGCAGAGCCGGAGAAAAGCTGGCTGACCACGCTGTTGCTGTGCATCTTCCTCGGTGGTCTCGGTGTACACCGTTTCTATGTCGGCAAGATCGGCACCGGTATCCTCTGGCTGCTGACCGCCGGTGTGTTCGGCATTGGCTACCTTGTTGATCTGATCAAGATCATCTGCGGCAAGTTTACCGATAAGAGCGGCAATCTCATTCAGAAAGAATCGTAAGCGATGAAAACGAGATATCTCTGGTGTGCACTTGCGGTTGCTGCGGGCTTTTCGCTTTGTTTTCTGGTAACCCGCAGATTTGTGCATCCCAGACACCGACTTGGAGGAACTGTATGAAACAGACAAAGACCAGACTCTTTTGCCTGCTTCTCGCGGTGCTGATGCTGATCAGTCTCACCGCCTGCGGCAAGGACAAAACATCGGCCGATCCGAATCTGCTCAAGGTCGGCGACTATACGCTTCTTTATAAGGGCGCGTACATCACGGAGGACTATGACGGCAACGACGCGGTCGTTCTGACACTGGACTATACGAACAACAGCAAAAGCAACGCCTCCTATCTCTTCGGCATCAATGACTCTGCCATGCAGAACGGCGTAAAGCTGGAGCTGGCCACGATCTTTACCGATCTTGATGCCTATGAAACGCTTCTGGACGATCAGATGAAGGAAGTTGCGCCGGGCGCAACGCTTGAGATTTGTACGGCATTTGTTCTGGACAGCACGACCGATCCGGTTGAGGTGACTTTCGCGCAAATGATCGGTACAAAAAGCAGTAAGCTCACCATCGACCCCTCCACGCTAAGCCGCGAAGGCGCCAAGACGGGCGACGCGCTGCTCGACTGGTGGAACGGCGAATGGTACGGCTGGTGGACGATGACGGAAAGCACCGGCATTTTTGAAAATCTGGACGGCTTCTGGTGGGACATCTGCGCCGACATCGAGATCGAAGAGGACAAATACGGCACCGTCACGCTCTGGGACGAGGACTGGACGAGGGACGACCCCATGGCGCACGTCCTTGCCAGGCTGAGCGAGGACGGCCTCGGCGAGCATGGAACGCTGTACTCCGAGAGCGGCTGGTTTATGGACGCGGAGATAACGGCCGACAGCTGGACGGTCGACCCCGCGCTGGCCGGTATGTTCGACGGCTATGAAAATGTTCTCTGCATCGGTGGCTACTACGAGGTCGGAGAGGACAGCTTTACCTACACCATCTATCTGCGCCCGTGGGGGCAGCTCTGGGATGACATCGCCGCCGAATATCCCGACGACATCCCCTATTTCTATGACGACTGGTATCTCCCGCTGATCGAGGCGGGCAAGAGTATGCCGGATGAGATCAACCTGATCGTGCCCGATGAGGGCTATGGTCTTTCCAACCCGGAGGCCACCGGCGAGGCGAGCCTGGAGGATATGCGCGCCGTTCTCTCCATCCTTGTCGACTGGGACACCGAATGCGACTACGCCAAGGCGCGGGAAATGCTCGGCAGCGACGGCGTTCCTTGGAGAGAGTTTGAGACGACGTGGAACACCAAAAAGCACTCCTATAAGTGGGAAAACGCCGACGGCGACTTCCTCTGCATCTCCTTCACGGTCTATGAAGGCGAGGAGATATACAGCTCCTGCACCTACTCCGACAGCGTAGGCGACGGTATCATCTAAAGCTCCAGCGACTCTCGCCCCAAGTATGGGGCGAGAGTTATTTATACATTTTGATTCGCAGCTTCAAGCAGGAAATGGGGTAAGCAGCAGGCAAAAGGCAGGATGAAAATGAGAAAGGTTTTCTTTGCAGTAGGTATATTGATGGGGCTGCTGGCTCTGACCGCCTGTGGTCAGGCAAACGGCCGGACGGTTTACAAGTATTCGGAAACCGCAGTTTTTTTTGAAGGATTTCAAATTGAAAAAACGGTTTATACGCCGGGAGAAATGAAGCTCTATTACAAGGGCGAAGAACTGAGCGATCAGCAGCTCCGCTGTTATGGTGCGGATTTTGCGGATCTGGGCGATAAATTTGAGTACATAT
>CAVBAZ010000188.1:0-8659 GCA_963593515.1 Bacteroidaceae bacterium | reverse complement strand
GGTAATCAAGGCGGCGATGCCGCCATTTGCCAACAGACATTGGCAAGCTGAAATTGTGTGTTTCATCACTCCCTCCCGCCGGTGCGGAGGGTAACGGAGGATGACAAAAAGAGCCGCATGACGATATAAAAAAATCTTCCCATACCAACAAAACAGACGCCCGTATAGGGCTTCTGTTCATGCGGCATTAGGAAGACATCACTTCGTCAGCGGCTCCACAGCACAGCTACGTTATTTATTTGCCGACAGTATATCAGAAACATACGTTCGAGTCAATAGCTTTGGTGAAAAAGTATGTGGTTTCAATGATTTTTTGAGATGTTGAGAATGAGAAGAATGCGATTTCAGAGAATAGCAAGCACAGCAAGTGTAGATACACTTGCAAAAAACGGCGTGGGTCGACCGGAATTTCCTTGCAGAACAGCAAGCAAATCCTGCGGGTACCCACACCGGAAAAGCAGAGCGTTCCGGCTGACTGCCAAAACGCTCTGTTTTCATTTTTGGGATAGTCCCAAACCCTTATCATCTAAAATTCAAACATACGAAAATCATTCTAATGGCGCTTCTATCGCGCTGTATTTCTGTACTCATTTACTGTCTGTCCCGTCCAAACCGTGAACGCCCGAAGGAACGACCCGATCTCCTGATACCCCAGTAGGAACGCAATATCCTCGGCGGACATATCGGTATTGGCAAGATAGGTCTTTGCCAGCAGCTCCCGTGTGTGATTGAGCTGCTTCTGGAAGTTGGCGTCTTCCTCTTGCAGCTTACGCTGCAACGAGCGTTTGCTGTACCCCAGCTTCTTTGCCACATCGTCGATGGTGCATTCTCCGCTGGGCAGCAGCTCCATCAAAGCGCTGCGGACACGGGCGGCGTAGCTGTCATCCGTCTCCATCATCGACAGGCGGCGCTTCAGCTCCGGCTCGAAGAACTCCCACATAGACTCGTTACGGCTGATGAACGGTACAAGTGCATCTTCTTTGGAAAATACAAGGCGGTTTTTATCGCCAGCGGTGATAGGTTTCCCGATAAAGTCAGCATAGGCGAGATTCTTCATCGGCTGCTTTGCCGTCACGGACAGCGGCGTAATATTTTCTTTGGTTGCCTTGCGGATCAGCCCCACAAGGAACACGAACTCGATCCCCACAAGAATCTCTGGCAGCTCCAATTCCTCGTTGCCAGACAGAATTTCAACGCTGACTTCGGTTTCGGTTTCTTCCACTTGATACAGCAGCGCACCGATCAGCGGTTTATACTGTGCCAGCCGTTTCAGGCACACAAGCGCATTGCGGCTGCAATATGCCGCAAAAATGGGCGGTGAAAATGCTTCGATACCTTCCGACGCCGCCAAGCGGATCGGCGTCTGCTCATCGGTTGAAAGGGCATCGATCGCCCCCATGAAGCGGAAGTATTCCTCCGCCGTCAGGCTGGGCGTCTGGCGTGCAAACAAATCCTCCGGCAACATTGCCTTCTTTAGGACTTCATCCATCGAAAAGCCCATTCCTGAAAGATAAGCGCCATAGTTTTTGTCAATCAAAAAATGCTTCAAGGTATCACTCCTGTGCTTACGTCAATGTGTTTGCCCATGCTGCGGCTTTTTGGCGGTTCCCGACGGTATCGTGTTTCAACGGGTCATAGAAATCCGCCATGCCGATGATCTCATTGCTGGTCAAAGTGTTCTTCATATCGTCAAGCGTCTTTCCGTAATTTCCGCCGTGGCAGCAGAATAGAGCAATCTTCTTATTGGTGAAGTGGTGTTCTTCAAGAAAAGTGCGGATAGGCGGTGTAACAGTATAAGACCACACCGGTGTTCCGATAACGATCAGGTCATATGCCTTGGGATCGTGTTCCAGCGGAAGCAGTGGCGGTTTGTTTTGGCTTACAAGCTGACGCAAGCCCCACATTACATACCCCGCACCGCTGGCATTTAACGGCTTGACTGGCTTCAACTCTTCCAGATCGGCGTTCAGTTCCTTTGCAACCGTTTCTGCAATCAGCCGGGTATTGCCGCTGAAAGAATAGTAAAGAACAAGGCATTTCACTTTTCTCACCACCGTCAGCTAAAATTTTTGATAACCCAATCGAACACCCGGTCTCCGAAAATTTTGTGCGTCCATACCATCGGCTTTGCGCCGAAACCGATCAGATAACGGGTGCGGGGATGACGCTTTGTGACAGCCTTGCGGACAGTCTTTGCGATCAGCTCCGGCTTGGACAGCATATTGCCGCTGTAATTTTTAATCATGCCGTCAGCCGCTTTGTTCGCCATATCCGCATACGCACCGTTTCGTGATGTCTTTTCCAGATTCTCGGCAGCGATAATGCCCCAATCAGTCTTGATGCCGCCCGGCTCCACCACGATCACATCAATACCAAAGGGCTTGAGTTCCATACGCAGGCAGTCAGATAAGCCCTCGACGGCATACTTCGTGGCGTGATACCAGCCACCGAACTTCGTCCAAATCTTGCCGCCCATCGAGGAAATATTGACGATTTTCCCGTAGTGCTGCTTCCGCATGGTGGGTGTGACAAGCTGAATAAGTCGCGCCATACCGAACAGGTTGACATCGAACTGGCGGCGTCCTTCTTCCAGCGGCACATCCTCGATTGCTCCGTAGGAGCCGTACCCGGCGTTATTCACCAGCACGTCGATGCTCTTTTCTTTGGAAAGAACGGTGTTTACGCACTCCACGATGGATTCGTCCTTTGTCAGATCGAGAGCAACCGGCGTGATGTCTTCCTTCTCCAGATCCGCCATACGGTCTACCCGCCGTGCGGCGGCATAAACCTTAAAACCTGCCGATTTGAGTTCCTGTGCAACCATCCTGCCGATGCCGCTGGATGCGCCTGTGACCAATGCTGCCTTTGCCATAATGATGACCTCCGTTTTGTTTTGTTGTCATCATTGTAGCCGAAGCCCACGTCAAAACGAATATCATAGAACGCCATCATTCCGGCAATTCACGCCATTCTCATTATATTGGAAAAGTGCAGACAATTCAAGGAAGATGGCGGCAAAAGCGGCATCTCGGCAAAAGGTAAAGAATAGGCATCTATTTGCTCAACAGAGTGCGTTCCATGCCACGCAGGAAAGCACACGTCTGAGCCATTTTACGCCGCCCATAGATGGAAAAATCCTTCATTTTCTACCCTAAATCGTAAAATCGTACACAAATCCATCCTATCCATCTGCAAAGACAAACACCAAAGAAAAAGGGTATGTACCGTTAGGCACATACCCTTTTTGTCAGCAACCCTTGTCCGGCAACTGCCATAGTATTTGTTTCTCAAAACCTGTTTTATGGACAGCTACCCGCAGGGCGGTTTTTTTATGTCAGTTGTTCTCGCCGCGGTCGTAAGCGACCACCACGCGGCGGTTGGGCTCGGTGCCCACGGAATAGGTGGTGACACCCTTCACGTCCTGCAGGGCGGCATGGATCACATGGCGCTCGTAGGCGTTCATGGCTTCCAGCGTGACGCTGCGGCGGTACTTCTTCACCTTACCGGCCACCTTCATAGCCAGACTCTCCAGACTGGCCTCACGGCGGGCGCGGTAGTTCTCGGCGTCCACATGGACACGGATGCGCTTTTCATTGCCGCTGTTGACGGCGTAGTTGGTCAGCTGCTGGATGGCATCCAGCGTCTCGCCGCGGCGGCCGATCAGCGCGCCCAGCTTCTGGCCCTCCAGAATGACCTTATAGCGGCCCTTCTCCTCCTCGTACACCTTCACGGCGGCGGGGCTGTCCATATGCTCCAGCAGGCCGGTCAGGAACGCGGTGATGCGCACGGCGTTGTCGTCGGTGCACTCCGGCAGCTCCACGGCAGGGGCGGCGGGCTTCTCCACACGCTCCTCGCGCTGGGGCTTCGGCTGCCTGGGCTGCTGCTGCGGCTTGGGCTGACGGGGCTGCTGGGGTTTCGGCTGCGGTTTGGGCTGGGGTCTGGGTTCTTCCTTCTTTTCGGGCTTCTCAACGACAGCAGGCTTGACGGGTACGGCGACCTCCTCCATGGGAGCCTCGTCGGGGCCGTAGGTCACGCGGACGCGGGCGGGCTTGGCGCCCATGCCCAGAAAGCCGCTCTTGGCCCGTTCCAGGATCTCCACGGACACATCGTCACGATCCATGCCCAGCTGGGCAAGGGCGCTCTGGATGGCCTCTTCCTCGGTCTTGCCTGTTACATCGATATAACTCATAGACAAAACTCCTTATTCGTCGTAATGCTTTTCGCTGTACGCGCGTCCGCGGGCGTAGGGACGGTTGCCCACACGGCCTGCCTCGGTGGTGGAGGCGCGCTTTTCCTTGTGTTCTTCCTTGGGCTGCTGCTTTTTCTTGCCGCCCTGCTGGGATTTCTTGCCGGAATTGGCCTGCTCCAGCTGGCGGTTGTAGTTTTCGCGGGCGGCCTGCATCTTGGCGGCGCGCTTTTCCCGCTTCTCCCGCTCCTTCTCGGTCTCCTCCTCATCCAGCTTCTTGCTGAAGTACTTGTTGAGAGTCAGCTCCTGAATGGCGGAGAAGGCGGCGTTGGCGATCCAGTACACACACAGAGCGGCAGGGAACATGAAGCCCATCCACACCGTCATCAGGGGGAACAGGTACATCATCATCTTGCTCTGGTTGTTCATGGTGTTGGAGCTGGCCTTCATGGACACCATGCTCATCAGCAGCTGCAGACCGGCAGCGATGAAGGGCATGATCAGCAGGCCCCACACCGGCCAGCCGCCGCCGGGGAACTGGCTCAGCACCTGCGTGGGCTGGCTGGCCAGATCAACGCCGAGGAAGTTGTAGTCCAGATCGATCAGACCATCGAACTTACCGGCGAAATCCGTCCAGTGCTCATGGATGAAGTCGGTCAGATAGATCTGCTCATAGGCGTTGTTGGTGGCGGGCGCGGTATAGCCCAGAGAGGTGGCCAGCGTGGTGATCTCGGTGATCACATCGTTGGACAGGTTCATGAAGAACCGCAGGGGGGTACGGATGATATAGTACAGGGCGATCAGGATGGGGAAAGGCAGGAAGGACCACAGGCAGCCGGACATGGGGTTGACGCCCTCCTTGGCGTACAGGTCGGCCATTTCCTGCTGCTGCCGCTCCTTGTTGTTGGCGAAGCGGGTCTGGATATCCTTGATCTTGCCCTGCATCCGGTTCATACGCAGCATGCTCTTCTTGCTCTTCATCTGGAAGGGCAGGATCACCAGCTTCACCACCAGAGTGAAGAGGATCAGGGCCACGCCGTAGGAGCCGGTCAGGCTGTAGAACATTCTCGTCAGCCATGCGAAAGGCACACAGATATAATATCCGATTTGTGCAAACATTGTTTTTCCTCCGTAGGTCGTTTACTTGTGTTGGAAATGTGATCGCGGACGGGAAAAAATGATGGGAAAACACCTCAAACGTATTATGGCACAGGGTCGTACCACCCGCCCTTGTGGAACGGATGGCACCGGAGAAAACGGCGGAGGGCCAGCCATCCGCCCTTCCACGCGCCGTACTTCTCCACCGCCTCCAGCGCGTACTGGGAGCAGGTGGGGATAAAGCGGCACCGGGGCGGGAACAGGGGCGATACCGCCGCCTGATAGAACCGGATGGCCTTCAAAAGCGCCCGTTTCATGCCTGCGGCTCCAGCAGGCCCAGCGCCTCCAGCGCCTGGGTGTACTGCCTGTCCATTTTGGCATAGGGCGTGTGGACGGCCTTGACGCGGCCCACAAGGATCACGTCATAGCCCTTTTTCATTTCCGGCAGGTGCAGGCGGTACATCTCACGAAGCTGGCGGCGGACACGGTTGCGCACCACGGCCTTGCCCAGCTTCGTGCTGACGGTGACGCCCAGACGAGTGCGGCCCTGACGGTTCTTCTGGCAATAGACCACAAGGCAGGACTGCACGCTGGATTTGCCCTTCCGGTAAGCCCGCCGGAACACATAATTTTCTTTTACGGTCACGGCAGCCTTCATGGTTTCTCCTTTGCGGGGGTGGGAGACGCATATCAAAGGCCCCCTTGTGTAAAGGGGGCTGTCAGCCGTAAGGCTGACTGGGGGATTGTCGATTACCGGACAACCCCTCCGTCAACGCTTCGCGTTGCCACCTCCCCTTACACAGGGGAGGCAAGAAAAAATATCTCCCACATCTCCAAAAATGCAAATACCAACAGGGACGGCAGTTTTCCCTTCCACCGTCCCTGGCTTATTTAAGCTTGTTTGGGGTGCACTTTCCGCCTCTCCTCAGTGGGTCAGGCGGGCACGGCCCTTGGCGCGGCGACGGGCGAGAACCTTGCGGCCATTGCTGGTAGCCATTCTCTTACGGAAGCCGTGTACCTTGGAGCGCTGGCGCTTCTTGGGCTGATAGGTACGGAACATTGCATGACACCTCCATCTTCAAAATATCGCCTCCGCTCATGGTTGCATGGCGGCGCGTACTCGACAGCGGACTTGCGTCCGCCGCAGTCGATTGGAAAAATGCGCAAACGCGCAACTGATATTATACAGAAAAACAGTGACGTTTGTCAACAACTAAATATTGTGTGTCTGTCGAAAGGTGGAAACAAGAGGGGGAGTATAATGCGGCGGGGTGAGGTCACCCCGCCCTACGCACTAACCACCGATAGAATTTCGTAGGGCGGCATGACCACATGCCGCCGCGCCTTCGATATCCCCTACGAAAAACAAAATACAACCCCTTACATCTTGCATTTCTCCCTCCCCCGTAGTATCATAATGTGTTACTGAGCATTTCACGGAACAGAAAGGAACCCTTATCATGGCAGCAGAAAACAAGCTGGGCGTCATGCCCATTTCAAAACTCATCTGGAACATGTCCCTCCCCATCATTGCCTCCATGCTGGTGCAGGCTCTTTATAATATTGTGGACAGCGTATTCGTCAGCTGGGTCAGCGAGGCGTCGCTGACGGCGGTGTCGCTGGCCTTCCCGGCCCAGAACCTGATGATCGCGTTAGGCGCCGGTACGGCAGTGGGCGTTAACGCCCTGATGGGCCGGGCGCTGGGCGCGGGCGAGCGGGAACGGGCTGACCGTGTGGCAGTGAACGGTCTGTTTCTGGCGTTCGTAGGCTTCGCCATCAGCTGCGTGCTGGGCCTGACCTGCGCCGGAGCGTTCCTCCGCTCCCAGACACAGGTGGAGGAGATCGTGGTCATGGGCGAGCAGTACCTCCACATCGTCATGGGCTGCTCCTTCGCCCTGTTCGGTCAGGTCATGCTGGAGCGTCTGCTGCAAGGCACGGGCCGTTCCCTGCTGAGCATGTATACCCAGGGTCTTGGCGCTATCGTCAACATCATCCTTGACCCAATTTTCATTTTTGTGTTCGACATGGGCGTGGCCGGTGCGGCCATCGCTACGGTCATCGGTCAGATCTGCGGCATGCTGCTGGCGGCCTATTTCAATGTGAAGAAGAATAAGGACATTACCCTGCGCATCCGGGGCTTCCGGCCCGACTGGCGGTTGATCGGCAGCATCTACGCCATTGGTCTGCCCAGCGTTATCATGATGGCCATTGGTTCGGTGATGACCTTCCTGATGAACAAAATTCTGATCGTCTACCACTCCGCCCACGAGACGGCGGCCACCGCCTTCGGCATCTATTTTAAGCTGAACTCCTTCATCTTCATGCCGGTATTTGGCCTGAACAACGGCGTAGTGCCCATCATCGCCTACAACTACGGCGCACAGAACCGCGCCCGCATGGTAGAGGCTGTCAAGCGCAGCGCCATCTATGCTTCCATCATCATGCTGGCCGGTATGGCGCTGTTTCTGGCCATCCCCGGCACGCTGCTGAAGATTTTCGACGCCACTGATACCATGCTGACGGTGGGCATCCCCGCTCTGCGGATCATCTCCCTCAGCTTCTGGATCGCCGGAGCCTGCATCGCGCTGGGCGGCTCCTTCCAGGCGCTGGGCAAGTCCATGTACTCCATGATCGTCTCCATCGTGCGGCAGCTGGTGTTCCTGATCCCCATTGCCTATGTGCTGGCCCGGTACGGCCAGACCGTCGGCAACGATAATCTGGTGTGGTGGTGCTACCCCATTGCGGAGGTGGCGTCGCTGTTCGTGACGCTGGCCTTCTTCCGGCGGCTGTACCGGACACTGATCGCCAAGATCCCGGAGCATGGGAAAAACGACGGCGGGCAGGAAAGCCTGCTGGGATAAAAAAATAGAATGTTTGAAAGAGCGGACGCACGTCCGCTCTTTTTTTGGAGAGTTTCGCGCTCCGGCGCGAGGTACTTTTGGCCGTTGTCCCAAAAGTACCCAAAAGGACAACTTAAACCTGCGGTTTAAGAATCCGCGCACGCTATGTCCTTTTACGAATTTGCGACCTTATACCGCGCGTTCACAGAACACGGCGATTATCGTTGCGTATGACGCATCGACTTCCGTCTTGCGCCGCTGCCGCTTATGCAATGCAACGGTAGAATATGATGTGTTGTACGGCGGCGCGATGTGGGCATCGCGCCCTACGAAATTCTATCGGTGGTTGGCCGTAGGGCGGGGTGACCACACCCCGCCGCACGACGGACGCAAAGGTGCCTTCTCCGTACCATTCAGCGGCAGCAGCGCTGGAAAAAAGACAATCCTTTTAACGAAACGAAAAAGATAATCTTGCGTGAGCGTGTGGCAAAAAGTTACAAATTTGCACAATGCATAGCGCGCAAGGAAGTGAAGA
>CAVBAZ010000187.1:0-15986 GCA_963593515.1 Bacteroidaceae bacterium | reverse complement strand
TCATCAGCGGCGGTCATCAGGAAAGAGGTAGCGACCACCAGAACGAGAGAGACGATAGCGGTCAGGATGTAAGTGTTGATGTTCTTCATGGTAGATTCCTCCTTAAAGAATGTTTTGTATTTTAGTTGGCTTGGGGTTGTTCTCCTTTTGTGACTATATAGTAGAATATTTAACAGGAAAAGTAAAGCTATGGAATATTATAACAGATATTAGAATTACTGACAAATAAATGCGGCGATTTGTGCCTGCAAAATCGCTCTTTTACTTTTGTGAGTTCTGTGCTATACTATGTACAAAAGATATGCAGCGAGGAAGTGGCACAAGTGACGATTGAATTGGCATTGGAAAAGATGATTCCGGGTTTGCAGGCGATTTATGGAGACCTGATTGACAGCGTGATCTTGTATGGCTCTACGGCACGGGGTACGCGCACGGACGATTCGGATGTTGATGTAGCCGTTCTTCTGCACACGGGCGCAACAAGAGAGATGCGTGAGCAGATGCTGGATCTGGTCGTTGACTTAGAGCTGGCCTGTGGCAAAGTGCTATCGGTTCTCTGCATTGATTATGAGAAGTTTACGGAATGGAAGGATACGCTTCCGTTCTATAAAAACATTCGGAAGGACGGTGTGGTACTATGGCAGGCAGCTTGACGGCGTTGTCAGCGCATCGCTTTGGCAGGGCGGAAGCAGAAAATCCTGTAAGGTGCAGACGACACCAGACTACTATTTGACTACTACTGCGAAAAAGCCGGGAGGCCTTGTGCTGCAAGGCTTCGCGGCTTTTTTCATAAATCACCGCAAATTTGTGCAATACCCACCAAACCCTTGTGGCACAACGGCTTGCGGCTTGGAGGCCTGATAACTCCGACCACTATCACATATCCAACTGAGCTAAATGTCACAAATCCTTGTCTAGCAAGGGTTTGTGGCATTTGAAAATTCAGACGGGTAAACTTATGTTTTTCAGGCCAATTTAACAAATGTATGTTGACTAGGTGATAAACCGCCTCGCAAACTCATGAGAGAGCTACACGGTGCCTCACGGGAAATCATCGTTGTTAATGGCGCTACGACAGAGGACGGGAGACGGTGTAATAAACCTAAAAGTCTGCAGACAGCTAGTGCATACCAAAGGACTGACACATGTCATGTGTCAGTCCTTTTTGTATGAAATTTTGGGAGAGTGCGGCATGATTTTCGCGGGTCTATTCCTGCGCCAGTTCTGCCACGGCGGCGATGGCGGCGTCGATCTCTTCCTCCGTGTTGAACACCGAGAAGCTGAACCGCACCGCACCCTGCTGTACCGTCCCCAGCGCTTCATGCATCCGGGGCGCACAGTGTGCGCCGGGGCGGGTGGCAATGCCGTAGTCGGCAGACAGCACGTCTGAAATCTCCGCCGAGTCGTAGTCCCGGATGTTCAGTGCCACGATAGCCGCCCGTTGGGAAGGGGAGAAGTCGCCATAGACGGTGACGCCGTCGATGTGCCGCACACCCTCGTAAAACCGCCGCATCAGTGTCTGCTCCTTCCGGTGAATGGCTTCCACGCCCACCTCCAGCAGATAGTCCGCCGCCGCGTCCAGTCCCGCGATGCCGTGGCTGTTCAGCGTACCGGCCTCCAGCCGGGTGGGATAGGCCTCCGGCTGATGGCGGTCAAAGGAGTGGACGCCGCTGCCGCCCCGCAGCAGGGGCCGAATGTCCACGCCGGGACGGATGCACAGCCCGCCGATGCCCTGCGGGCCCATCAGCCCCTTGTGGCCGGTGAAGCACAGTACGTCCACCCCAAGTGTCGTCATGTCGATGGGCACCGTGCCCGCCGTCTGGGAGGCATCCACGATCAGCAGTGCGCCGTGTGCGTGGGCGATGTCGGCGATACGGGCAATATCCAGCATATTGCCGGTCAGGTTGGAGGCGTGGGTGCAGACCACTGCCTTGGTGTTGGGTCGAAACAACGGTGCAAAGTCCTCATACCGGATATTGCCCTGCCGGTCGGCCCGGACGAAGTCCAGCCCCATGCCCTGTTCCTGCAAAGCGTACAGGGGCCGCAGCACAGAGTTGTGCTCCAAATCGGTGGAGATGGCGTGATCCTCCGGTGATAAAATGCCCTGAATGGCGATATTCAGCGCCATGGTGGAGTTGGCGGTGAACACCACATGATCCGCCCGGGGGCAGCCCAGCAGACGCGCCAGCTTCTGCCGGGTCTCGAACACCGTGCGGGACGCCTGCATAGAGGCACCATGAGCACCCCGTGCGGCGTTGCCTACCGTCAGGATGGCGTTCTTCACCGCTTCCGTCACCTGAGGTGGCTTGTGCAGCGTGGTAGCGGCGTTGTCCAGATAAATCAGCTTTTCCATCAGAACATCTCCAATACGCGGCAGGCGCTGTAACGGATATCCGCGCTTTCCAGCGCACCGCACAGCGCTTGGCGCTGCTCCGGCTCCGCTTTCCACGCCAGACCACAGCCCGCTGTGATCTGGGAGGGAATGGGGATCATCCGTCCCGGCAAGCCGGACTCGGTGAACAGCTTTTCCGCCGCCAGCGCCTGCGAGGTGGTGTCGAAAGCGATGACCAGCGCCGGCTTCTTCTGGCGGGTCAAGGCCGGATGACCTTCATGGCCTGCATCTGCTTCTCCACGATGACGTACATGTTGGTGACCTCGCCTACCCGCAGCTTCTCCGTCAGACCGTAGTGGTTCAGGCAGGTGCCGCAGGTGAGGATCTCAACGCCCAGCTCCTGCAGCTTCTGCAAGTCCTCCAAGGAGGCAGAACCCTCGCAGGTGACGGACGCGCCGCCATTGTAGAACAGCACGGTCTTGGGCAGCGTTTCCTGCTGGGTCAGGGCAAACAGGAAGCCCTTCAGCAGAATTTTGCCCAGCGCCTCGTCGCCCTCGCCCATGTGATCGGCGGAGATCACCACCACGGTGTTGTCGGGCGCTCCGGCGGTGGGGATGGTGCAGATGCCGTCGGCGTTCTCCGGCAGCTCCGCGCCCTCGCCCACGGTGATGGTCACCTGATACTGCTTTTCGCCCAGCTTGGCGGTCTCGATGGAGCAGCCCTTGCTCTCTGCCAGACGGGTCAGGTTCTGCACGGCGATCTCGTTATCCACCAGCGTCTGCACGGTGCCGGCGCCCTTCAGCTCCTTCATGGCGTTCAGCGTCTTGACGACGGGGATGGGGCAGGCGTCGCCCATAGCGTTTACTTGGATCATGGTAAATTCCTCCTTGCGCAGCTTTTTCTTGTCCTTATTGTAAGACGGCAGCGGCATTTTCGCAAGAGTGTTTCGCCCAAAAGTATGATACTTATTCCAAAATGCGATAAATACTGTCGTTTTATTGATAGATAGAATTTTCCACAGGCGAGATGAAATGGTATAATACCATTATTGTAATGAAAAATGATGAAAACTGGGAGGATGAACCCATGGAGCAGCAGTTACCGGCAAAATTTCAGGAGTTTGGCGAGGCCCGCAAGGCGGGCTTCCTGCGGGTGAAGCAGCTGAAGGAGCAGGGCGGCCGCGTGGCGGGTACTTTCTGTACATTCACGCCGTTGGAGATACTGGACGCGGCGGGGTTCACAGCGGTGAGCCTGTGCGGCATGAGCCAGGAGACCATCGGTGCGGCGGAGGCCCATCTGCCTGCCAACCTGTGTCCTCTCATCAAGTCCAGCTACGGCTTTGCCGTATCGGATAAATGCCCCTATACCTACTTTTCCGACCTGATCGTGGGGGAGACCACCTGCGACGGCAAGAAGAAAATGTACGAGTTGTTGGGCAAGCTGAAGCCGGTCTATGTGCTGCACCTGCCCCAGGGCCGGGAGGACTACGCCCTGGACATGTGGACAGGGGAACTGCGGCGGTTCATGGCCTATCTGGAGGAGCACTTCGGCGTGACCATCACCGACGAGGCTCTGCGCAGCGCGGCACGGCAGCGGAACGCCGAACGGTGCGCCCGTCTTGACCTGATGGCGGTGCAGAAGCTGTCGCCGCCGCCTGCCTTTGGGCAGCAGCTCTATACGGTGCTGGACGGCGCGGGCTTCGTGTTCGACCCCACCCAGCGGGTGCGGCAGATGGAGGAGCTACGGCAGGGCATCATGAACGCCTATCAGCGTGGCGAACGCCCCGTACCGGCTGACGCCAAGCGCATTATGGTGACGGGCTGTCCCATCGGCGGCGTGCTGAACAAGATCGTGGGCGCCATCGAGAGAATGGGCGGCGCGGTGGTGTGCTTTGAAAACTGTACCGGCGTGAAGGCGGCGCTGCAAATGGTGGACGCCGATGCGCCGGACATCGTCCGAGCCATCGCCGTCCGGTATCTGGATATCGGCTGCGCCGTCATGACGCCGGATACCAACCGTATGGCGTTGCTGCGGCAGCTGGCGGAGGACTACGCCGTGGACGGCATCGTGGAGGTGGATCTGCAGGCCTGCACGCCCTACTCCGTGGAGTCGTGGCAGGTGCGGCAGCTGTCGGAATCGCTGGGCAAGCCCTATCTGCGGCTGGAGACCGACTACTCCGACGGCGACGGCGGTCAGCTGGCCACCCGGCTGGAAGCGTTCTTTGAAATTTTGTAAGATACGGGAGAGAGAATATGGTACATAAAGACGATCAGATGACGCCCAAACAGCGCTCGGCAGCGCTGGCAAAGGGGCAGACGGTGGATCGTATGCCCATCGCGCTGTTTTACGGTTCCCCCGCGCCGGGCCTGATGGGCTGGAGCCGCACACAGGCCTACGGCGACGCGGAGTCTATGGCCCGGACCCGCTGCAAGATCTACGAGACCTTCGGCTGCGACAATGTGGGCGTGGAGTACGGCCTTCACGGCATGGCCATCACCTATGGCGCGGAGGTCAGCGACGACCACTATAACCCGCCCGCCATCATCCGCCATCCGGTGTCGCTGGATGATCTCAGCGTACTGGACGCCGACCGGCTCAGTGTGAAGAATGACAAGGCGCTGGCCATCTGCCTGGAGGCCGCCAAGCGTATTCTGGATCGGCTGGGTGATGAGGTGGGCTGCGGCATGGAGCTGACCGGCCCCCTGACCTGCGCGGCGGGACTGGTGGGCACGGAAGCGCTGCTGAAGGCCATGCTGCGCCAGCCGGAAAAGGTGCACCAGCTGATGACCTTCGTCAACGACGTGAATATCGAGACGGCCAAGGCGTTTGTGGCGGCGGGCTGCGGACTGTCGGTGTCCGATCCTATCGCCTCCGGCACGGTGATCTCGCCCCGTCTGTTCCGTAAGTTCGTGCAGCCCTATCACCAGAAATTTGTGGCGGCCTGCCACGCCATGGGGGAGAGCGATCCCGGTATCCACATCTGCGGTGATACGTCCCCCATTCTGGAGGATATCGCCGACTGCGGCTACCGTACCGTGTCCATCGACAACAAGGTGGATCTGGCGGACGCCAAGCGCCGCATCGGCGACCGGGCGTTCCTGCTGGGCAACGTGGATCCGGTGAACGTGTTCTTCAACGGCACCGAGGAGGAGATGCGCCGTGCCGTCCGCCGCTGCTACCGCAAGGCGTGGGATAACCCCTGCGGCTTCATGCTGGCGCCGGGCTGCGGCACCGCCTACGGTACGCCGGTTGAAAACGCCCTGATCTACATGGACGAGGCCCGTAAATGCGCCAGATACCCCGTTGACCCCACTTATTTCATGGAGGAAGAATGACATGGCAAGAGAGAAGAAACTGCTGCTTTCCGAGCTGAGCCGCTGCGTGCGGGATATGGAGGACGAACAGGTCACCGACGTGGCAAAGGAATACGCCGCTGCCGGTTATGACCCGCAGGAGGGTGTGCTGAACGGCCTTGTCCCCGGCATGAACGAGGCGGGTGAGCTGTACGAGCAGGAGGAGTACTATATCCCCGAGCTGCTGATCTGCTCCGATGCCATGTATAACGGTCTGGACGTGCTGCGGCCCCTGATGGCCACCGAACAGGCGGCCCAGGGCGCCAAGGTAGTCATCGGCGTTATTCAGGGCGATACCCACGATATCGGCAAGAATCTGGTGAAGATCATGCTGGAAACAGCGGGCTATCAGATGATCGATCTGGGCCGCGACGTACCGGTGGAGCGCTTTGTGGAGACGGTGCGGCAGGAAAAGCCTCAGGTGGTGGCGCTGTCCACACTGATGAGTACCTCCATGAACCACATGGGCCGTTTGGTAACGGCTCTGCGGGACGCGGGACTGCGGGACGGTGTGAAGGTCATCATCGGCGGCGCGCCGGTGTCCCGGAACTTTGCCGAGAAGATCGGCGCCGACGGCTACTCCGAAAACGCCACCGAAGCGGTGAAGCTGGTGGATCGCCTGCTGGCAGGCTGAGATTATGACCATGACAGCGAAAGAACGGCTGACGGCGGCGGTGCGCCGTGAGGCGCTGGACCGCCCGCCCTGCGTCTGCCCCGGCGGCATGATGAATATGATGTTCCGTGACATTATGGAACGCACCGGCTGCCCGTGGCCGGAGGCCCACAGCGACCCGGAGAAAATGGCGGGCCTCGCGGCGGGCCTGTACGACGCGGGCGGATTTGAGAACTACGGCGTTCCCTTCTGCATGACGGTGGAAGCGGAGGCGCTGGGCGCGAAGGTGGAGATGGGCGACCTGCTCTGTGAGCCCCGGGTGGTACATTCACCGCTGACACAGGTGGGGCAGTGGCGGGAGCTGATGCCCTTGTCCCTTACCGCAGGGCGGATCCCCTGCGTGCTGGAGGCCATCCGACGTCTGAAAGAGCGCCGCGACGGCGTGCCGGTCATCGGCAACATCACCGGCCCCGTGTCTCTGGCGGGGATGCTGGTGGACATGGAGGTGCTGCTGAAGGCCATGCGCAAGGAGCCGGAGACGGTGCATGCGCTGATGACCTTTGTCACAGATCAGCTGATCGCCTATGGCCGGGCACTGCTGGCGGCGGGGGTGGATGCCGTGTGCATCTCCGATCCCAGCGGCACCGGCGAGGTGGTAGGCTCCCGGTTTTTCCGCGCTTTCACCGTGCCGTACCTGAACCGGGTGCTGGACGCGCTGGACGTGCCGGTGAAGATGGTGCACATCTGCGGGAGGCTGCAAAGCGTATACAGCCAGCTGCCGGACATCCACTGCGACGTGTTCAGCTTTGACGCTATCGTGCCGGTGGGGGAGGTGCGTGCCGTGCTGCCGAATCGGGCATTGATGGGCAACGTATCCACGCTGGCCATGAACACCATGATGCCGGAACGTGTGCGGACGCTGGTGCGTCACGCCCGGAAAAGCGGCGTGGATATCGTAGCGCCCGCCTGCGGCCTGCCCACGGAGACGCCGCTGACGGTGATCCGGGCTATGGTGGACGCGGCGAAGGAGGAATTGTAAGATGGCCCATGTGACCATTGAAGGACGCAATATCGCGTGGGACGCGCCGGAGGGCGCGTCCCTTTATGAGCAGCTGGCCCGACGCGGCCTGACGGAAGGCCCCTGCGGCGGTCATGGCCGCTGCGGCAAATGCCGCGTCCGGGTGCTGACGCCCTGCCCCGCCACGGCGGAGGAGCAGCGCTTCTTTACGGCGCGGGAGCTTGCCGACGGCTGGCGGCTGGCCTGCCTACATACTGTCGAGGATGATATGACCATCGCTTTGCCGGAAGCACGCGCCGCCGGAAGTGTTTTGTCTCAGGGCTTCCACCGCACGGTGGAGACCGACGGCGAGACGGGCTTCGGTGTGGCGGTGGACATCGGCACCACCACCGTGGCGGCCTGTCTGGTGCAGCTTTCCGACGGGCAGCGTCTGGCGGACGCCGCCTGTCTCAACAGCCAGCGTGCCTTTGGACAGGACGTTATCACCCGTATCGATTATGCCATGCGGGAAGGGGAGGGCCTTGCCCGAATGCAGGCGGCCATTCTCTCTGATCTGCGGACGCTGACGGCGGAGCTGCTGGAAAAAACGGGGCTGTCCCCGTCAGATATCCGCCGCTATGCCGTGGCGGCCAATAACGTGATGACCCATATCTTCGGCGGCAAAGACCCGTCCTCACTGGCGGCGTATCCCTTTGCCCCGGCCTTTACCGGCGCGTTGGAAATGTGTGCGGCGGAGCTGGGGCTTGCCGGTGCGGCAGATGCCGCGGTGTGGTGTCTGCCCGCCGTGTCGTCCTATGTGGGCGGCGATATCACCGCCGGAATGCTGACCTGCGAGATCGGAAAGCAGGGCGGCAATGTGTTGTTTCTGGACATCGGCACCAACGGCGAGATGGTGCTCAGCCGGGAGGGGAGGCTCTATTCCTGTTCCTGCGCGGCAGGGCCTGCGCTGGAGGGCATGGATATCCGCTGCGGCATGCGGGCCGCTGACGGCGCTATTGAGGATGCTCAGATTGTATGGCGAAATGGCGTACCTGGCTGGCGCTTGCAGACCATCGGCGGCAGCGCACCGCAGGGATTGTGCGGCAGCGGACTGCTGTCGGCGGTGACGGAGCTGGTGGACTGCGGCGCGGTAAATAAGACCGGACGGCTCCAACTGCACCCATTGGTAACGGCGGACGGCCCGCGCCGCAGCTGTGTGATGGACGGGGAGAACGGCGTCCTGCTGACCCAGCAGGATATCCGGCAGGTGCAGCTGGCCAAGGGCGCGATCCTGGCGGGGGTGGAGATCCTCTTACAGCAGGCGGAACTTACGGCCGGTGCGCTGGATCGGGTGCTGGTGGCGGGCCAGTTCGGCGCGCACCTGACGCCCCGCAGCCTTGTGGGCGCGGGACTATTGCCGCAGGAAGCGCGGGAGAAGATCGAATATGTAGGCAACACTGCTCTGATCGGTGCGGTGCTGTGCCTGTTGTCAGAGAAGGAGCGTCACGCGGCGGAAGCGCTGACCGGAAAGGTGCGGTATCTGGAGCTGTCCGCGTGGCCGGATTACGAAAAACATCTTATGCAGGCCATGTCCTTCCGGCCAATGGAGCCGGAGCGCTTCATCTGCGGCAGCAGCCTTGCCCACAATACGTCGGGCGGCGTCGTGGAGGGGTGGCGCATCCTTCCGCCGGACAACACGCTGCTGGCGGAGTGCCTTGCCGCGAAGCCGGTGGCGGATGAAAATGGCGTGCGCATCGTGGAGACGCCTTACTCCACGGCGGAAGAACTGCCCGCTGCTCCTGATTTTGATATCTCACGCCTGAAAAGCGTTATGGCGGATCTGACGGTGTCGCAGGAGCTGGTGATCTATCAGCTGGACGGCCCACTGACGGTGCTCTCTCAGCTGCTGCCGTTGGGAAAGGTGTTTTCCGCCCTGCGCCGCAGTGATGAACTGCTGCGGCGGGCAGAGAAATGGGTGACGGAATACGCCACGCTGGCGGCCAAACGAGGTGCGGCGGTGCTGTCGCTGGCCGACCCGGTGGCTACGCTGGATATTCTGGGAGAGCGGATGTTCCGTCAGGTGTACCAAAATGCGCTGCTGCGGCTTTTGGAACAGCTGCGGAGAGAATTGCCGGAGGGCGTTGTGCTGCACCTGTGCGGCAAAATGACCCAATGCCTGTTGGATACCGGCGCGGTGACAGCGGAGAAGCGCCGCTATGACGCGGCGACCTACGGTCAGGCGCTGATGCAGCTGCATGGTGAGGGCAAGCCGGCATTGCTGGGCCATTTCTGCGTCCACCGTCTGACGGAACCGCAGCCCGTGCTGACGTTCCTCGAAAAACGGGATTAGTGCACATACAAAGGAAGTGACACGCATTTCTGCGTGTCACTTCCTTTGTATGTATGGAATTTGGGGAGAGAAAAGAGATGGTCGTTTGTGATTGTCTCACGCGGCGGCGTGAGCATTGCGGCGGGCAGCGCGCTCCTCATAGTCCAGTTCCAGCAGACCGGCCTTACCGGCGGCCCAGGTGGCTACGGCACCGAACACCACAGGCAGATAGTAACCGGCTTGACGGATAGGTTCATCAGCGGCGGTCATCAGGAAAGAGGTAGCGACCACCAGAACGAGGGAGACGATAGCGGTCAGGATGTAGTTGTTGATGTTCTTCATGGTAGATTCCTCCTTAAAATTTGTTTTTATGTTTTGGTTTGGTGTTGTTTTCCTTTTGTGACTATATAGTAGAATATTTAACAGGAAAAGTAAAGCTATAGAATATTACAACTGGTGTTAGAAAGACTGATAGATAAGCGAGCCAGGTAGGGAAGGCAGCTTGACAATGTTGGCGGAGCGGGAGTAGAAGATCCTGCAAGGTGCAGACTACACCAGACTACTATTTGACTACTACCGCGAAAAAGCCGGGAGGCCTTGCGCTGCAAGGCTTCCCGGCTTTTCTCATAAATTGCCGTAAATTTGTGCAATACCCACCAAACCCTTGCGGCACAACGGTTTGCGGCTTGACGGCCTGATAACTCCGACTCTAAAGGCCGCTGGTTCGAATCCAGTCGGGCGTACCAAGTTAACAAACAGGTTTAGATGCCATGCGGTGAAAACCGCATGGCATCAAGCCTTTCCGGGGTTTTCCATACCCCGATTTTAACGGTTTTGAGCATGGATGTCAGAGCCGTCTGAGAGGCGTTCGATGTGATTTGAACCCCTCTTTTTCTGTTTTCTGGCGATAAAATCAGATGCAGCCCCCTTTTGTACGAGAAGTTTCCTCGCCAAAGGGGCTTTTTTCATAAAAAAGTTTCACAAAGTTTAGAGCGTCGGTTTGTTGGTTTCGTAAAACCATCGAACCGGCGCTCTTTTTGCGTTTCAGGACAGATCAAGGGCGGCAGCCCGGAAAGGAGATATATGCGAAAACCAACAAGACCGCTGGCGCGGCGGATCGACGAGCGGCAGCCAGCACCCTATCAGCAGAGATCACCGGAGCCAGTATTCTGCAATGAGCATGAACGATGCCAAGGCTGTCCCTACCCACGCCACGGCATCGTCTGCTGGCATCGGGACGGGACTTGTTTGCGGACAGATATGGAGGAAATAGGACGGAGGCAGAAGAATGATTCGAGCAGTTTTAAGTAACCCATCTCACCCGGAATATGGCGTGGCGACCATCCCGTTCCCTATTCCGCATGACCAGTACGCACGCTGTATGGAGCTGCTGGAGGCGCTGGGAATTGGCGACGCGGTCAAAGCCGACTGTCAGGTGCAGGAGATCAACAGCTTTTACTCTGTGCTCAAGCGCACGGAGATGCTCACGGTCAATGTGGAGGAGCTGAACTATCTCGCAAAGCGGCTGGATGGTTTCGACATCGGTGAAGCCGCACAGTTTCAGGCAATGGCCCACAAGCTGGAGCTTTTCGAACTGAAGGATCTCATCAACCTGACCTTCTGCTGCCAACAGGCTACGGTCATTACGGATTTTTCTGACCTCTCCGCTGTTGGCCGGAACCACTACATGAATCTGCACGGAGGATGTGCCAAGACAGAGGAATTGGATGCGCTGGATGGTGAGAAAACGGCACGGCAGCTCATCGAAAATGGAAACGGTACTGTCACGCCCTACGGCGTGGTCTATAACAACGGCATGAAGCTGGAGCAGGTCTATGACGGACACTTCTTCCCTTGCTACTATTATGAACCGAATGCCATCACCGTTTCGGTGACCGCAAAGAACGAGCCGAGAGACACGGGCCACGTCACATGGCTGTACCTTCCCATGACGCAGGAGGAGATCGACCGTGCCCTTCAACGGGCGGGTGTCGCTGATCCTGCGGATACCCGTCTTCGGTTGGAGGATACGCAGTTGCCGGATGAAGTGGATGTGCTGCTGGATATGGAACGGGAAAACATCTCAGACCTCAACGCGCTGGCACAAGCAGCGAATGAGTTTTCCTCGGATGACATGAAAAAGCTGGGCGCTGTGGTAACGCTGGCAAAGCCGCAGAATGCGGAACAGATCAAAAATCTCGCGGAGAATCTCGACCAGTTTGATTTCGTCCCCGGCGCGCATACACCGGCGGAATACGGCAAGTACATGATCCAACAGTCTAGTCATTTCGAGTACGATGAAAATCTGGATGAGTTCTATGATTACGAGAAGTATGGCCTCCAGCGCATGGGCGAGGAGGACGGGATGTTCACAGATAGAGGCTATATCGCCTATAAGGGCTATATCAGCATGGAGGATATCATGGATGGCAGTCAGAGCAGCCGCATGACGATGGGAGGGCTAGCATGATCATTCAGGCAGAACTGAAGCGAAAACAGTCCGAGTATGAAGGTGAGCCGTGCAGCGTTGACAAGGTGATCGAGTTACCCGCCCAGCGGTTCCAGCAGTTCAGCCGCGCACTGCTTGCGGACTATGATTTCATTGCGGAGAATAAAAACGCCATTCGGAATGATACTGATTCACGTCACTGCCTGCTTATCCTCGATGCGGACGGGACAGACGGTTTTCTTGTTGATCCGCAGGGCTATAACTACGCCCGGTACAGCGCCTTTGTCCCGAACGTCCGCAGTCTGCTGACGCCGGATATGGCAATCGACCGCAGTTATATTTCACCAGCAGAGCCTTGGCGGGACGAGAGCCGGGATGAAATGCTCCGCATGACATTGCGAGTCGATGGGAAGCCGGACTACATCCTTGTCCTCCCTGCTGATGAGGAATATCTCGATGCTGTGAAGTCTTTCCTTGATATCGACGTTTTCGCGAATGCGATGCTTCGTGATATTCGATTTAAGGTGCCTTATATCGGAGAATTGATCTGCGACACGGATTGCCCCGCCGTAGAGGATTATAATGACTTTGCGGAGGCCTTAGAAGGGATCTGGCAGAAGGACGGGATGCTGCTGACCTATGCGGCCATTCTGGATGCTGAACGACCCGATACCCTGCATCGGGCGCGTGAGCTCTTGCGAGAGCTGGACAACTATCAGCGTATCGTAGACACCTACAGCTACGGCCAGCAGCGTTTGCAGGAGCGGCTGAGACTGGATGACGAGAGCATTGCGGAGCTGGAGGGTTACATGGACTTTGAACGCTACGGTGCGGACTGCATAGAGCATGACGGCGTGGTGGAAACGGAGTTTGGTCGGCTGCGGCGCTTGGAGCCGCCGTTTCCGGAGCAGGCGCAGGAGCAGCGGATGATGTGAGAAAAAGCGGCCCGATCCAAATGAATCGAACCGCTTAATAGGCAGACAAACTGAACGTTGTCAGCTCATTCTTTTACTTGCTCTTGCAGAAAAACTTTGAGCTTTCCTAAATCCGGATCGCAAAGCAACGGCAAAACCTCTGCCAGTTGTTCGGGCTCCAAGTTCCACCATTGATAACGGAGCAGCAGCTTTTTTAATTCTTCATCGAAGCGCTCCTTGATAAACTTTGCCGGATTTCCTCCGAAAACAGTGTAGGCAGGTATATCCTTGACTACCACGGAATATGCCGCAATAATCGCGCCGTCGCCGATTTTCACGCCGGGCATGATGACGCTTTCCCTCCCAATCCACACGTCGTTCCCGATGATGGTATCTCCCTTGCGGGGAAGCTGATCCATGTGAGGAGGTGTGTTTTCCGTCCATGCACCACCAAACACATTGAAGGGATAAGTTGTCGCACTGCTGATACGGTGGTTTGCTGGCCCCATGATGAACTTGGTGCCGGAAGCAATCTGACAGAACTTACCGATCACAAGATGGTCTCCGAACTCTGGGTAGTTGAACAGTACATTGTTCTTTTCAAATCCTGTCGGATCAACGGCATCGTCATAGTAGGTATAATCGCCCACGGTAATGTTAGGAGCAGTAATTACATTTTTGATAAAGCAGGAAGTTTTATATT
This sequence comes from Bacteroidaceae bacterium, assembly GCA_963593515.1. Lineage (GTDB taxonomy): Bacteria > Bacillota > Clostridia > Oscillospirales > Oscillospiraceae > Vescimonas. The sequence goes on along the minus strand of CAVBAZ010000187.1, from coordinate 2,296 downwards.
CATTGGGAAAGACCACGTTGGGGTCTGGAATCTTCTTCATGATGAAAGTCCTTTCTCTGGCATATTCAGGTGGCAATAGCTTGCTTTTTTCGTATCTCTATCATACGCACGTCTATCCCCTATCCTTCTAAATTCTGATTTGTTCACTTTATCATAGCGTGTTCCAAGCAATGAGGAACAGGAGCGCCTGCGGAATGAGCAGATACTGTGACATTGGTGGTTACCTTAAATCCCTCTTTCGCTTTTTCGCCCTGTGTGGTATGTTAAGAGAGAGGTGAGCCACTATGACCACAAAACAGTTAAACCGTCGGATCGCCGCTGTCAAAACAGCAGACGCTATCAACGCCATAGAAGGTGCTCCCGTATCTCATTATGCGAAAATACTGTCCAATAGCTGGGCAAGAGGTGAGATCACGGGTGAACAGATAAAGGCGGCACTTCTAATCTACCACCAAAAGCTGGCGGCACAACATCAATAGAATTAACCGAAGCGGACTGCATCGCAGTCCGCTTCTTCATACACAAATTTCGGAGCAGAGGCACTGCTCCGATTTTCTTTCAGGAGGACTACTATGCCCTACATTCATTTTACCCAAGAGCAAAAAGACATGGCGGCGAGGACGGATCTGGAAGTGTTTCTGTGGAGCCGCGGAGAAAAACTGCTGCCATCCGGACGGGACAAGCGTTTGAGCAGTGACCATAGCGTCACCATTCGCGGCAACCATTGGTTTGATCATGCCACACATGAGGGCGACAACGCCATCAGCTTTGTGCAGCGATTCTACCATCTGGGCTATGCCGATGCCGTATCGCTGCTGTTGTGCAATGGACAGGCCTATGAAAAACCAGTCCCATTGCCGCCGAAAAAATTCACTCTGCCGACCGCCAACGGAAATATGCGCCGCGTGTTTGCTTACCTGACACAGCACCGACGCATCCACCGTGAGGTGGTCTCTTTTTTTGCCCATGCCCATCTGCTTTACGAGGATGAGGCACATCACAACTGTGTATTTGTTGGTGTGGACGAAAACGGCATAGCCAGACATGCACACCTGCGAAGCACAATTAGTCAGGGAAAGTCCTTTCGTCAGACCGTGGAGGGAAGCGACGCACGGTACAGCTTTCACTTCGCAGGCGGCAGCGAAGCGCTCTATGTATTCGAGTCGCCCATCGACCTGATGTCTTACATCACTCTGCATATGGATGACTGGCAGGCGCAGAACTATGTGGCCTGCTGCGGCACGGCCTTCGCACCGGTGGAGCAGATGCTCCGCACCTATCCGCAGATCCGGCAGGTGTATCTCTGCCTCGACAATGACGAGGCCGGACACAGTGCATCGCAGCGTATGGAGGGCTTTCTTCAAGCGGAGGGTATTTCTGCCATGCGGCTGGTGCCGGTGCGGAAGGATTGGAACGAGGACTTGTACGTGGAATAGAACAAGCCGACAGTATGAAACTGTCGGCTCGTATGTTATATCACTGCTGGTAACGCAGCAACAGCGCCCGAAGCACGGGAAGAAAATCCTCACAGATCTGCCGTGCAATCTCGACGGCGGTGGCTTCATCGTAAACATGGGACGTAAGGTTCCGCGCCGAAATGATTGCGTTCCAAGCATCCGCATCATCGATCACACCGGCAGCGTAGGCTTCCTTCAACACGGCGCGTGGTGAAATGACAGAGAGAACGACCCCCTGATCCTCCAGATATTCGCGGAGCGACTTCCATGCCAGCTCTACTGTGAACTCGAAGCGCTGGATCAACCCGTCACGATAAAGAGTATCCTGTGGAGATGCAAGATAACAGTTCACAGCATCTTCCAACTGCATGATTGCGTTTTTGTAGTTCTCAATTTTCTGCAGCATAGAGTACCACACCATCCTTCTCAATGTTCTTGCGAAACGCGGTGTCCATGTTCGGAGAAATATGGACGATATCCAGTTTCAGCAGCGTGGGCAGATCGTCTGCCTCAATCGCAAAACCGCCGCGCTGCTTTTCCGGCATACCATATACAGCAAGGTCGATATCACTGCGCTCGTGAAAGTCACCTCTGGCGCGGGAACCATAGAGAACTAATTTTTCAGCGCCAAAGCGGGCGGCCAAATCGGCAAGCTTTGTATATAATTCGTCCATAGAGCCTCCTCTGGCAAACCTGTTTGCACACGCATAGGAACGATCCCTTTTGCATTTCCTCATTCTATACTATCGCATTTGCGGTAAAACTTCAAACATTATTTTGTTACATGTATGTGTAACAAAATCGTTGGCAAGGGGGGCTGGCATCAAAATCAGCATGGA